>JBGTJY010000948.1:0-2345 GCA_041744855.1 Candidatus Hydrogenedentales bacterium | reverse complement strand
GAGATGGCCGTCGTCGAGGAAGGGCATGCGCGCGACCGTTTCGTAGTTTGAAGCGCCGGGCGGAATGTCGAGCTCGCGTTGAATGAGCCATGCCGTCGTCATTAACTTCGTCTCGGCGGCATCGATGAAATGCACGCCGACTGCTGTTCGATCCTCCGCGGCCGTGCCGGGACCGACGGCCTTGTGATAGTGCATCGCGAGGGAGATTGTGCCGTTCGCGCGCAACAGTTTGCCGTAGCCTTCGGGGAAGACGGCGGGCGGTGTGCCGACGGCGTAAACCGTGAGCATGCCGCTCGCGTTCGGGCGCCGATCCTCATCCGAGATCGGACCGCGCGCATTGACGACCACATGGTGAACGAGCGCTGGATTTCCCGGCCGGACTTCGACCGCGCCGATCCAACGATCTTCGGGCAGATGCGTTTCGACGAGTACCTCGGTCAGGACATCCGCGACGTCGTCCTCGACCCGATACGGCTCCGACATTTCGAATACGGCGTCCGGCGTGCCGATGCGCCAGCCATCCATGCCGAGTGCCGGGGGCTGCGGTGCTTTGGCCGGATCGCCCAGCGGCGATCCACCATCGGCCCAGCGCACGATCGTGTCGATCTCGCTGTCGGTCAATCGATTCTCATTGCGAAACGCGAACTCGCCAGGCGCTGCAAACCACGGGGGCATTTCCTTCGCCGCGACCTTCAGACGGATGGACCGAGCCCATGGGCGCAGCTCGTGGTACGAAAGCAGCGACATCGGCGCAGCGGTGCCGGGCTGGTGACACTCAACACAATGCGAATAGAGAATAGGCGCGACATCCTCACTAAACGTCGGAACATCGACAGCCAACGCGTTGAAGCCCAACAAAAACAGAAACCCAATTTTCAAAAAATCTGTGTACATCGGTGCAATCTGTGGACAACTACTGCTTCGTGATCTCGCCCTTCGCGTCCGAAACGATCGCGCGGACATCGTCCAACAGTTCCGAGGGCCGATACGGAATCCCGTCTTTGATCGTCCACGCGATTCCGCCGCGGCCGTGACTCTGTGCGTCGAGGCTTGCGTCAATGCCGCGCGGATACAGAACGCGCAGGTTTTCGAGCGGGTTGCCGTCGACCACCAAAAGGTCGGCGAAGTAGCCGGGTTTGATGCGCCCAAGTTCGTCAGATTTTCCAAGCACTTGCGCGCCGTTTCCCGTCGCGTGCCGAATCACTTCGAGCGGGTGAAAGCCCGCCTCCTCGTGCAGCTCGAGCTCGCGCAAAAAACAAAAGCCATACATCTGGTAAATGTAGCCTGCGTCCTCGCCGGTAGTCACCACGCCGCCCTTTTGTTCGAATTGGCGCACGGCGTCCATCCATAAGCGAAAATTCTCGCGCCAATAGACTTCGTCGGTGTGGGTCCAGCCGAAGAAAAACGATCCGTGGCTGGCGGGATTCGGCTCGAAGAATTTCGCGAGGCCGGGATGCAGCAGCGAATCGAACCAGGGCTGAGTAGTGGCGCGTTGCAAGTCGCGGCATGCTTCATAGATCGCGAAGGTGGGGTCCCACGCGACTTTGGCGCGGACGAGTGCGCCGAGCAAATCGTCCAGCTTCGCGGGTTCGGTCTCGCGCCAGATGCGGCCCGCGTAGCGAAAACGATGTAGTTCGTTGTTGTGATTGAAATCGGCGGGGAACGATTGTACGTGGCCCAGCGCAGCCTCGGGCACGCCGTACCAATGCTCGATCGAGGCCGTTCCGAACTCGGCGTTGTCCCACGCGTTCATGTTCTCGATGCCGACATGGTGCGCGACCTTGAGGCCCTGCGCGCGCGCTTCGTCCATGACGATGCGCACTGTTTCGCGATCGAAGTGACGCAGCTTAATGCCGTCGGCGTTCTGAACTTTGATCGCGCGCACCGCCTCGCGCAACTCGGCTTCGTTCATGTCGTCCGCTGGTTTGGGTGCGTCACCGAGGGCGCCGCCGGGGAAGTAGAAATAGAGGAAAATTCTCGGCGCGGCAATTTCGCCCGTGGCGCTTCGTTCGCGCTCGACGAGCGTCACGGAGGTCTGGCTGCCAACGTCGCGCACGCTCGTGATGCCCGCGGCGAGCCAAAGTTTGAAAATGTATTCGAGCGACGAGGGCTGTCCCATCCAGCTCGTGTGGATGTGGCCGTGCATATTGATGAATCCAGGCAAGATGTATTGGCCGTGCGCGTCGATGATGGCTGCATCGGCGTAGGCATCGGGAAGATTTTCGCGAGAGGCGCTGATACGATCGATGCGGTTGCCGCGCACGAATACATCGACCGGACCTTCCGCGGGTGTGCCGGTCCCGGCAACGAACCTCCCGCCGCGAATGACGAGCGCGGTGGGGCGC
>JBGTJY010000947.1:0-8135 GCA_041744855.1 Candidatus Hydrogenedentales bacterium | reverse complement strand
TCGCTCGCCGATGGTTGCTGCGGCTCGGGAGTTGGCTCCTCCCGACTTTCCTCGATCGCCAGTTTCAGAGAGGCAACTGCAAGTCGAATTGCGTCACCGACGCCTTGCCGCGACGCTTGGACCAATTCATTCAGGCCGCTGCTAGAGGTGAATGCGACTTCCTCATAGGCAACCACCGGGATTTCGCGATTGTTCGCGAAGCGGCGATCGGGCCCGCCACTTTTGTTCACATAGCTCCACGTCTTGTCCACGATTTTGGCATCGCTGGGAACAGAATTTCTTTCGACGAATCGTGATACGGTCACTACAATCTCAAGCTGGTCGTATGAGACGGCTCCGACGGCACCGGGTTCAAAAACGAGCAGACGGTCCGGCAGAAAAGCGAGCGTTTGTTTTCCGGCCGGAATCGTCGGAATGCTCAAATTCGTCTTTAGACTGGGTACCTTGCCAAATTGGGGTCGGATTTGTTTTCGTTGAACAACGGTATCGGCACCGGCGCTGTATTTTTTATCGATCACTTTGCCAGCCGCCGAGATATGCCATACCCGATCGCAATTCGAGAGCGATTCGATCGTCGTGCACAGGCCCGAGTAAACGCCCTGGAAATCCGCCTCCAGATCGTAGAGGACGACCATGTTCGACTTGGCAAGATCACGAAGGTAGACAACACCGCAAATCACCGCGCTAAACATGGATAGGATCGCGATGGCGGCAACGGAATCAGTGCCTTGTGCGGCCATCACGATCAGCAGTACCGTGGCGACCGCGACTATTGGCAGATACGCACGAGTCCGGTGGCACCCGTTAATTTGATTGAGGAACTCCTCGCTGGAAGTATCCACGAGCGCGACCGTGTCAACGCTCTCGATTTCGTGCATGTCCCGCACGTTGGTCGACTCTTTTTCGAAACCGCTAGGCCGCCGTGTGAGCCCGTGAACGGGAGTAGTTTTCCGAGCCTTCGGATTTAGCGACTGGCGATAATAGAGTCCACCTTTGCCAGCATGAACGTAGGTGCCTCGCGGGCCGACACCCAGACGAAGCCCAGGTATTCCGGCGGAAACGCCGATACCCGATTTCGAAAGATTGAATCGAAACGGGCCAGCCTTGACGCTCTTGCGCAGATAGATCCCCATTAAGGGCGCCTCCTCTCCCCGCAACTCCCAAGATAGGGAGTGTAGAATTGCATTGCGGCTAGAAACAAGTCAACTCATTTGCTTTCTAACCGCGTGGAGGGAAATAGGAGATCCAAGAGTTTCACCTCGTTCCCAAATTTCGATTTGGGAAAGCACTTGCATCGGAAACTATGTTTCGAGTATCTCACGGGGACTTGGAGCCAATTGGCGAGCGTCGCGAGCAGCGCAAACAGAGTTTTTTTGAGCAAGCCCGTTGCCTGATTCAAGAAACCTAAATAAGGTAGAATGGTCAACATGGCCCGCAAAACACGCAAATCGCGACTCATCATCGAGGACGGCGAGCCGACGGCTATCACCCCCGACATCAGTGAGTATCAGCGACTGAGAGAGCGGCGGGTAGAAGAAATGGACGATCTCGCAGTGCTTCGAGATTTGCGTAAGCCTCCGATTCGGACCCGGCCGCTAAGTGAATTCCCGGCGGAAATCGACCCGCGTGCTAGAACCCGGACCCTTGTTTCCCAAACTAATTTCCGGCTCTCCCCGCAACACTTCCGGCAATATAGATAGAGGCTGTCCAGACCAATCCACTGGTGTAAACAGTCTCGGTCCCAATCTCCATTTCGTCTCGCAATTGATCCGCCCACCTAAGTGCCGCGCCAGGGGCAAATGCTAGTATGAACACATGCCCGTGGTAGAGGGGAACGGCGGTAACACGCTCAGGAGAAGCGTATGGATCGCAAGACCGCAGACGAACTACAGCAACACATTCGGAGCACCTACTTCGGCCTCAGGATAGGCCTCGCGGCGATTGGGATTGCACTGCCCTTCGTCGTGCTGATCGCCGGCGGCGTCCTGCACGGCGTTTGGCTCGAGCCCTCGATCAGCCAGTACTATCACACCACTGGAAGCCTGTCCTACTTCACGACGCGAGACTTTTTCGTCGGTGGCCTCTTCGCCGCCGCGGCGTGCCTCTACCTCTACAAAGGCTTCAGCACCAAAGAGAACGTTGCGCTCAATCTCGCAGGAGTGTTCGCGGTATTCGTAGCCCTTCTCCCCACCGCAGCCACCTCCAAGGACGACGGCATTGTGTCCAAACTGCACGTAACCTCGGCGATTCTCTTCTTCCTATGCATCGCCTACGTGAGCATTTTCCGTTCGCGCGATACGTTGGACCTGCTACCTCAAGCGAAACAACGCTGGTACGCGCGCGCATACTTCTGGACGGGAGTGGCGCTGATCGTGTCGCCTGTGGCTGCGGCCCTCCTTTCTCTCATCGTCAACCCAACTTCACTGTCAGACAAGTTTATCTTTTTCTTGGAGGCGTGCGCGGTGTGGGCCTTCGCCGCGTACTGGATCATCAAGACACGCGAGATGCGGCAGACCAATGCGGAGTCGCGCGGGCTGAGCGCCGAGCTGGAGCGCGTGGTCCTGCCCGCCCCTGCTCCCCAAACCGACCCCTCGAGCGCGGGCGGACAGCCCAACGTGATCCTTCGAAAACTATCGCCAAAATTCGCCCAGATCGAGAAGGTAGTCCCCGCCGACGAAGCGCACCCGATCTGAGGTGCACAAAATTCCGTCAAGAATCGAGAGTCTATTCTTCTTCACTTACTTGGAATAGCACCGCCTCGACGCGTTCGAGCAACTCGCGCATGTTGAAGCCTTCCGTATTGGCGAGAAGCACGATCGTGGTGTCCGTGTCCGGATAGTAGGCGAGGTAGCTTCCGAACCCCTCGATGCCGCCGCCGTGGTGGATTACGCGCCGGCCGTCGACCGTCGAAACGCGAACGCCGAAACCATACGCGCCGTCGCGCGTCCGCATGACGTCTGTCGTCATTTTTACGAACGCGTCGGGCGGGTTCGTGCGCCGATCCACGAGCGCGCGCTGCCACTTCACCAAATCGCCGGTCGTGGAAACCAGCGCGCCCGCGGCAAAGGGCTGCGTCATGCTGATCGAGTCAGCGACTACGAGATTGCCCCCGTCGGGCCGATAGCCCTGCGCGCGGCCAGAACCATCGGGCGCTTCGTAGCGCGTCTGCTCGAGACCGATCGGCGCGAGGACGTGCGTCGCCATGTAGTCGGCATACGTCTCGCCGCTCACCCGCTCGATGATCATGCCGAGCAAATAGTATCCAGAATTGCTATAACTCGACCTCGATCCCGGATTGAAATCCAGCGGTAGCGCGTCGAACCGCGCAAACATTTCCGCGTGCGACATGTCCTTGAACGCGTTGGGCCGGTGCGACGGATCGCGTGTGAAGTCGGGAATGCCCGAAGTGTGCTGAAGCAAATGCTCGACAGTCACGGGCTTCGGCGGCGCGGGGTAATCGGTGAGCACGGAAGTGATGGCGTCCTCGAGCTGGAACTTGCCCGCAACCTGTAGCTGCAAGATCGCAACCGCCGTGAATTGTTTCGTCACCGATCCGATGCGATAAATCGTTTCCGGCGTGGCATCGGTTTTCTTCTCGATGTCCGCATAGCCGTAACCTTTCTCGATCAGCAGTATGCCGCCGCGATCGATGGCGATGCCCAGCGCCGCGGTGCGGCCGGACTGGATCGCTTCGTTAGCGATTTGGTCGATCGCGGCTTGGAGATCGTTTGTCTCTGCGCGCGCCGGCGGAGTCACCAAGATCAAGAAGGCGCCGAGTATGAAAAACGATGCGGAGCGCTTAGAACGACAAAACATTGCTGAACCTCCCAGCAGCGGAATAGTTGCAACACGACTTCGTGGTTGAGGAGTTATACTCCGGCTGAAGCGCGATCGATGACGGAACCGGAAAGGACGCCCCTTCAGTCACTCGCTACTTTTCGTGTTCCGTGACCCGAAGGACCGTGATCACTTCACCTTGCATTTGGAAATAAAGACGATAGCTCCGCGTGATGCGAGCCTGCCAGATATCCTTTTCGCCTTTTCGTTTGTGCGTGCGAAGCGATGGATGGTGGGGGTTTTCACGCAGCCGTCCGAGCTGTTCATCCACACTCTGCTGGATTCCAAGCGAAAGTTTCTCGTAATCGCGGCGGAAGGAAGGTGCGAAAACGATTCGATACACGGTTTACCCGTTCACCGTGAGCCTGGCTTTTTCAACGAATCCAGATGGTCCTGCAGTTCTTCCGCGGTGTTGAATGGGCCTGCGACGTTTCCCGCAGACACTTCGTCGAGCGCCTCTTGTATAGCGGCGCGAGTTTCCGGCCCTATCGCTTCATCGGTGTATGGGAAGTCGTCGCCAGACCGCTTGCGTTCGATAACGGCCTGATCATGGCGCAGCGAAATTTCGACGTAGTCCCCAGGCTCGATACCGAGTTCTTCGCGAATTTTCTCGGGAATAATGACTTCGTTCTTCGATCCGACTTTGACGAGCGCCATGGTGGATTCTCTACGAACTGCGCGGTAGATTGCGTTGCAAAGCCACTTTATCACGGCGTCGCGCATCGCCGTTAATTGGATGCGCGTTGAAGGCCCCGGGGGAGAGGTCCCGGGGCCTTCGGTTGAGTCGCTGGGTGCGCGTCAGCGATTACGGCGCGGCCGGGGATTGACCGCTTGCATTGGTCTTGACCAGGTACGCATTCTCACCGGACCCTGGCCCGTAGCTCTGCGTGAACCCTGAAAGGAGAAGCCCGCCGTCCGCCGTTTGTTCAACGTTGAATGCTCCGTCATTTGCCGTTCCTCCAAAGTGCGTTTCTTTGAGCATGACGCCGTTCGCGTCGATTTTCAGCACATGCATGTCGCCCTCTTCGAGCGAGGTTTGCGATGAACGGCCCGCGAGCACGAGATTTCCATCCGAGGCGAGCATCACGTCGTTGGCCATCTCATCGAGTTGCGTGCCGTAATGGCTCTGCCAGAGGAACATGCCACCGAGCGTGATGCGCGCGGCATACACGTCCGAGCCCGCGTTCTCGCGGCCGCGTTGCTCGCCAACGAGAACGAGATCGCCGCCGGCCACTTGCGCGACGCCGTGGCCGGATTCGTCGAAGTCTGCTTCGCCGAGGGCGGTTTGCATCGTCATGTTGCCGACGGCATCGATTCGGAGGAGATAAATGTCTTCGTGATTCGTGGAGAGATTCGTGTGGGTGCCCACGATGGCGAACGTACCGTCACTAAGTGGTTGTATCGCGTTCGCCTCTTGTCGATCGGGGTCGCCGTAGGTACGTTCCCAAAGCGTCTGGCCCTTGTGGTTGTAGCGGCTAATCCACACGTCGCCGTCGCCAGCGCCCATCGAGAACGTCGTGCCGAGGACGATGAATCCGCCGTCCGGCGTCGTCTTCGCGTCGACAGCGGTGTCGACGTTCGAGCCGCCAAACGTAATTTGGTAGAGAACGCCGCCCGTGCTGTTCGTGCGGATGATGAATCCATCCGTGAGGCCGGCGCCGTGCGAGTTCGTCTCGCCGACAATGATCCAACCCTTATCGGGCATGACGGCGATGGCCGCGCCGTGATCGGAGGCCGAACCGCCGAACGTGTGCTGCTGCAAGAGCGCGCCGAGTGCGTCAAAACGTGCGACGACGATGCGCGCGGGATCGGTACCGGGCGTCGAGGCAAAATCGCTGCCGACTGTGAGGTATTCGACTGAATTTGAAGTCGTGCCGTCGGGTGCGGTCACGACGATAGGCGTCTCAAGTCCTGACGCGAATTCCGTTTCACGGTCTAGCGTGCCCATCGCGGTCTGAAACGAGGTTGTGGGATCGGGTTCTTCACCCTCGCCTTCACCCTCGCCTTCACCTTCGCCTTCACCCTCGCCTTCGCCTTCGCCTTCACCTTCACCCTCACCTTCACCTTCTCCCTCACCTTCTCCCTCACCCTCGCCTTCACCTCCACCTTCGCCTTCACCTTCACCTTCACCTTCTCCTTCTCCTTCGCCTTCTCCGCCGGGTTCGCCTTCACCCTCGCCTTCGCCGGTCGCATTGCAATCGCCCAACACGTCGCCATGACGCAGGTGCGCTGCGACAGCGTTTCCAGCGACGTGAATGGTGTGGGCCTGGCTCGGATTTCCGGGCGGGATGTGGCAGATCGTCACGAGGCCGCCGTTATCCTGTGCGGAGGGCTCACGGCCTGGCCTGTCGTGGCTTGGCCTGTCGCTGCCGCGCACGGCCCCGAGGACTTCGCTTTCGCTGCCCGCGAGTTCTGGCGCTTGGGGACAGCCGGTCAGGAATGCCGCCGCGAGCATCGCGAAAAGAGCACCGACACCGTGTCGCCAGGCGGCCGCGTGCGCGGACAGGTTGAATCCGGCAACAGCCGGATCTTGGGTGTGCATCATCATGGGTGGTGGCTCCTGGATGCGTGAGCCGGCGCGCCGCGTAAGTTGGGGGCGCGGATACGCCGTCTCGTCGGTTTTGTGCGTGAGCGTTTGCCCGCGTCGAACTGTGTTCCCCTTTAGGTGTGTGCGCGGCGTGTACCGCGCGCTCCGCTCTCAATCGTACGGAGGAACCGCCGCGACGGATGTCAAGCAGCAGGAAGTTCAAGCACGTGAAATGCCCGCGTTCGGCCAGGAGGGAAGCAGTCGATGCCACGCGGTAAAAAGAAACGCGCCAACGTGTTAGGGGCAATGCGGGAACTAAGGTCGCCGTCATCACTCAACAAACGGCGAATAGCCCCGCAAACAGTATTCGCACCCCGCGAACCGTCAGAGATTTGTCAGCCTGAGGATGGTTCGGCGTGACACAGGCATCCTGCCTGTGCCCATACTTCCCATCATTCCTATATTTCCCATCCTTAGCCCCGTGCAGCAGCCCGTTGTGGCGCCTCTGGCGCATCGCTCTCCTCCGGCGCCCCCAGATGTTGCACCACGAATTCATCCACGCGAAGCCAATTCTCGTAGAGCCATTCCTCGCGTTCGGCGTTCGTCTTTGGAATCTGCTCGAACGGCACGCGCCAAAACTTGAAGCGCAGTGTCTTCCCGATGAACCCGCCGTTCCACATCGCGCGGAAATGCGTCGTCTCCTCGAGTCCCGTGTGCGCGAGAAAGATCACATCCGCGTCCGTGTTGCGCTCGAGCAGCTTCAACGGACCGCCGGGACGTGGCGGCAGACTTCGGCGCAGCGCCTTCGCGCGCGCGTGCGCCTCCGCGGGGCCGGCCTTCTCCAGCTTCTCGAGGATGCGCCGCTTCTTCTCCTCCGTGTAGCGCGTGCCCTCCGGATACATCAACACGCCTTCGCCGGGCGCGAAGGTATCCATCATGCGCCCGACGGCCTCAATCTGCGCGCGGCTGTCCACGCCCCCGCGGCGCACGAAGACATTAGGCATGCGATTGAAAGAAAGCTCAATCGCCGGGTCCATGAGCAGTTCGCGCTTCACGACGATCCGCAGGTGAATCATTTGGCTGTACGCGAAGAATGGTCCAAACACCGTATCCGCCATGCTGCTGTGCCGCATGAACAACAGAAACTTCCGCTTGCGGAGATCGTGGTCGCCTTCGACGACCATCTTCGCCTTGAACAACCGCAGCATAGTTGGCACGAGGTTCAGCACCCACCAGCGCTGGGTCGCGAAATTCCACATCAGTAATCGACGCTGATTGATGCCGAGCCAAATCCCGCTGAATAGCCATTGCGCGCCCATCACCACAACCGCTATCAGCTCGAATCCAAAGTAGACCCAGAAGAAAAGCGTAAAGCGGACGGCGATCCAATCGTGTCGTTTCACAAGGTCGATGATCGCCGCGATCGGCAGGAGGATGGGCGACGTGATAGTGATCGCTAGCCAGGCGAAGCTGTAAATCAGGTACAGCCCAACGCGCCGGCCCCAAGTTTTGAGGAACGGTCCCTCGGGTTTGCCGGCGGGGACGCCTTTGAATAAATCCGGATGCGGTTTCATGTAACCTTGATGCGCGTAGAGATTCGAAGCTCAGACGTTGGGAAAGAGATTATAGACCATGTGGAATCCGATGAACCGAATTCGTGGGAAATCTGCTACTCGGCGAGAACGTGGTGCGATTCCTGGAAATCTAATTCTTCGCGCTAACAAGGCCTTACTTGTAGCGCTGCTGTTAAAGCGGCGGGGTTAATAAATTT
>JBGTJY010000946.1:0-3100 GCA_041744855.1 Candidatus Hydrogenedentales bacterium | reverse complement strand
TGGGGACTACGCTCGGCGCTACCTCGCGCGGGACCCACGCGCAGGAGCCGGCGCCCGAAAGCGCCCAAGTTCCCGAAAGCGCCCAAGTCCCCACTAAAATTCTCGGCAGCACCGGCGCGAAGGTGCCCATCCTGCTGATGGGCGGCGAACACACCTTCGATCAGAAGTTCGACCGTCTGCTGCACCGTGCGTTCAAAGAAGGTCTCTTCTATATCGATACTGCCGAGGCGTACGGCAACGGCAATTCGCATCTCGCGGTTGGCGTGTTTCAAGAGCAGGTCAAGCGGGAGAACCTGTGGATCACCTCGAAGGCCGGCCTCTGGGGCGACGCGCCCGAGTCGCCGCCGGAACGATTCCGCGAGACGCTCGAAAAGGAACTCCCGAATTTGCGCACGAATTACGTCGACATGTTTCTCATGCACGGCGTGCGCGACCCGAAGTGCCTCGATGACCCGTGGATTCAGATGGGCCAGAAAATGAAAAAGGACGGCCTCACGAAGTTCTGGGGCTTCTCCTGTCACGACGGCACGGTCGTCGAACTGATGAACAAGGCCGCGAAAATCGGCTCGGCGGGCATCGACGCGATCATGTTCAAGTACAGCTTCGCGGAATACGGCGACCTCGAACTCAACAAGGCGATGGACGCGTGCATCAAAGCGGGCATCGGCCTAATGGGAATGAAGACTCAGGACTCCGTGCCCGAAGACCAGGAGCAGGTACAAAAGTTTACCTCCGAGAATTTCACGTTGGCGCAGGCGAAGCTCAAAGCCGCGTGGGCCGACGAACGCATCACGGCCTGTGTGTCCGGCATCGTGAATACCAAGATTTTGCAAGAGAACGCCGACGCCGCCAAATCCGCGATTCAGCTTTCGATGAACGAGCTCATGCAGCTCAATCAGTATGCGGCCCAAACCGCGCATCACCGTTGCAAGCTGTGCAACACGATTTGCCAGGCGCGGATCGATGCGCCATTGCGCGTCTCGGATACGCTCCGCTACTTGATGTACGACGAGTGCTACGGCCAACACGAAATCGCGCGGCGCTTGTATCGCCAGTTGCGGCCCGAGGAGCGCGATTTCGAAGGCATCGACTTCGCCGCGGCGACTGCGGCCTGCCCACGGGGTATCAACATCCCGCAGCGGCTCGCCGAGGCGAAAGCGAGGCTCGCTTGACATCACCCCGAACCCCCAAGGAATACAACTGCATCGTGACGCAGGCTTCCAGCCTGCGCCCCTCGCAACGTCCATCAAGTCCATATTTGTCCATTTCGGCCATCCTCGTCATCTAAGACCCGACCAAGGATCCTTCAAATGACCCCAGACCAATTCGGCCGCCGCGACCTATTCAAGAAAGCCGCGGCAATGGGCGCCCTCGGAACCGCGCTGGGCGTGCCGAAAATGGTGCTCGCACAGGATGAAAGCGAGCCGGTTCGCGAAAAGGTTCCCACCAAGAAACTGGGTAGCACCGGAAAAGACGTCCCGATTCTGCTGATGGGTTGTTCGCAGGCATTCGACATGACCTACGACCGCATTCTGCATCGCGGGTTCGCCGAGGGCATCACCTACCTCGATACGGCTCAGGCTTACGCAAATGGCAAGAACCACGAGCAACTCGCGCCCTTCATTCAACAAGTTGGCCGCGAAAATCTCTGGATTACGTCGAAGGTGATGTTGTTCGGCGATAAGGCGACGCCTGAGGACTACGTCAGCAATCTCGAAGGCGAGATGCCGAAACTCAAAGTCGACAAGCTCGACATGTTCTTCATGCACAGCTTACGCGACCTATTTCAGTTGGGTCCGGACTACATCAAGATGGGCCAGGACCTCAAGAAGCGGGGCCTGATCGATTACTTCGGATTCTCGTGCCACCTCGGAACCGTCGTCGAGCTGATGAACAAGGCCGCGGAAATTGGCACCGAGGGCATTGACGTAATCCAGTTCCGCTACAACTTCACGCAATATGGCGACGTCGCGCTGAACAAGGCGATCGACGCGTGCAAGAAAGCGGGTATTGGCCTCATCGCGATGAAGACGCAAGCGAGCGTCCCCGCGGATCAGGACGAGGTCAAGCGCTTCCAATCCGAAAATTTTACGTTGCACCAGGCGAAACTCAAGGCGGTGTGGGCCGATGAACGCATCGATACCGTCGTTTCCGAAATGACGAACACGCAAATGATCCGCGAGAACGCGGCCGCCGCGAAGTCATCGGTGCAATTGACGATGCACGAATTCCAGCAACTGCGCCAGTACGCAATCCGCACCGCGCATTTCCGGTGCAACGGCTGCAGCCAGCACTGCGAATCGAAAACCGCGGGGCAGACCCGCATCGCGGATACGCTGCGGTTTCTCATGTACGACGACAGCTACGACAAACGCGACCTTGCCCGCACGCGGTACCGCGAAATGACCGACGCCGAGCGCGCAATCGACGGAATCGATTTCACGGCCGCCGTCAAAGCCTGCCCGCAAGGCATCGACATCCCCGAACGCCTTCGCGAAGCCCGCGCCCGCCTCGCGTAGCTGTCTCACCTAGCTGTCCACAGATTGCACCGATTTTCACAGATGAGTGACCAAGCAAGGCCTCCTCATTTTCAAGTCCTGCCTGCGCGGGAGGCCTTCCAAAACGTCACGGGACTTTGTCGCTAACGCCCGTTCATTTGTAGCGCTGCTTTTTAAGCGGCGCGATTTGTTGATGTGGCCCGCGATACGACAAATAACATCCTTGCCGACTTTTTGGGAAGCCCGCCAGGCGAGAATGACGTAGCGATCCTCTCTTAGAGCCTCTAACAAAACCCGTCATTGCGAGGCGGCGCGCCTTAGAGCATCGCGCGCCGCCGTGGCAATCTCCCTTACTTTTTAGAGGCACTTGCTATTTCATGCGTGAATCGCTCGAGACCCGTTCAGCCATGGCGGATTTTTCCCCGTGATTCCCGCACTACAATCCGTCAACTTCTTTGTTTTTTACGAAGAAGTTCACCGGCCCCACCGTCGTCCCCGCAGGCAGTAAGCGGGGACCTCCACACTCCAACACCTCTCCGCGCCTCTGCGTCTCTGCGCGAGTATTTCTCAAGTGGTTTGGTTGCGACTACGCTGCGCTGTGA
>JBGTJY010000945.1:0-2039 GCA_041744855.1 Candidatus Hydrogenedentales bacterium | reverse complement strand
TTGGGTTGCTCATATCGGAACCTCGGCAAAAACCTTCGCCTAACTATAGCAACAACTGGCGTACCAACACCGTAAACGGAGAAAGCGCCCGGCGACTAGCTATCGGGACCGAATCCAATCCGAGATCGCCTGGACTTCCGGCGCGGCAATCTCGTGGCCGCCCTCAAAGAAGTGGCGCGTGATGGGAAATCCATGCTGCTCGAGGGTCGATGCGGATTCCTCGCCTTTTTCGAAAGCGACCGTGGCGTCCGCGCGGCCATGCACAACCATCACCGGCAATCGCTCCATATCGTCGAGTTGTTTCACTACGTCCACAGGCAAATCGCCCCCCGCCGCGATGAGCCCGCGGAAACGCGCAAGTTTCGCAGCCGCCACGCGAAACGCCTGCGTGCAACCCTGGCTGAATCCCAGGACGAACACGCGCTCCTCGTCGTAAGCGTAGTTCCGCGCGAGGTCCTCGAAAAACGCCCGCATATACGCCAACAAATCGGCCCGCGCCTGTTCGCGCTTGAATCGCGTGAGCCAAACGAACCCCACCTTCCCCGTAGCGCGCTGGTAAAACGCATTCGGTCCCTGCGGCGCGGCGATCATCATCCCGTCGTCGCGCAGCGATTCAAAAGGCGCAATGAAGCGCTCGCTGCTTTGCCCGTAGCCATGGAACGCGACGAGCAGCGGCGGTTTCGCATCGTCGGAAACGTCGGGACGCAACACGGCGTAGTAAGCGCTGTGACGAATGACGAGATGATGCAGCTTGGCTTGGGATTCGGATTCGACTTCGGGCATAGGATGCAGAGAATAATTGATCGCCCGCCGCGCGTCCAGTAGCATCGCGCCGGGGAACATCCGTTGGGGGAAGATGTGAGCACTGCGGAGCCGGTGACGCCAATCACGATCGGGCTTGACGATCCCGTCACGTCGCTCGCGTCGATTGGCCCCGCGCGCGCGAAATTCTTGGCCAAGCTCCGCATTCGCACGATCCGCGATCTCCTGTTGCACTTGCCGCGCGGATACGAAGACCGGCGCGTCGTAACGCGCATCGCGGATGTCGCCGAAGGCCAACGCGTCACTATCGTCGCGAAAGTGCGCGCCGCGCGCTCCATCCGGCTACGCGGCCGGCAATCCATCGCCGAAATCACGATCGCTGACGAAACCGGAGAAATCCGCGCGACTTGGTTCGGCCGCGGCTTTCTCGCGAAGGCATTCGCGGTCGGCGACAAAGTAATCCTCACGGGCACCGCAGCGACATGGAAAGGTCTCGCGCTCAAGAATCCCGACTACGAGATTCTCGCGGAAGACGAAGACGCGTCTGCGTGCGTCGGCAGTATCGTGCCGATCTACGGGTTGACTGAAGGCTTGTCCCAACGCATGGTTCGCGCGTGGGTGTCTGCCGTTGTCGAACGCTTCGCACACGAAATCGAGGATTCACCTCCATACGAGTCGTTGCGCGACGAAGAGCTTCCCGCATTGCGCGATGCCCTGCAAACCCTCCATGCGCCGAAAGACCCCGAATCGATCGAACCCGCGCGCCGCCGTCTCGCATACGAAGAACTCCTGGCGCTCCAACATCGCATTCATCGAATCCGTCGCAACGCCGCGGCAGTGCAGGGCCAATGCCACGTGACGGAAGGCCCGACTTTGCGCGCGTTTCGCGCATCCTTGCGCTTCGAGCTCACGAGCGGTCAAGAAAATGCCGTAACGGAGATTCTCGAAGACATGGCGGCGCCGCGTCCGATGCGGCGATTAATTCAGGGCGATGTCGGCTGCGGCAAAACCATCGTCGCGCTGCATGCGATTGCCGCCGCGGCAGACGGTGGCGACCAAACGGCGTTCATGGCGCCAACGGAATTACTGGCCGAGCAGCACGCAATCACACTCCGCGCCGCGCTCGATCCGCTCGGCCTTCGCACGGAATTGTTAACCGGCGCAAAACCAGACGCGGCAACCATTCGCAAGAAAATTGCCGATGGCCGCGCGCAGGTTATTGTCGGTACACACGCGCTTTTTCAAGACGCGACAGAATTCCATCGGCTCGGCCTGGT
>JBGTJY010000944.1:0-9308 GCA_041744855.1 Candidatus Hydrogenedentales bacterium | reverse complement strand
CGCCGCGCCGGGATCGGACTGCAGGCGCACTTCCGTTTGCCAGAGCACGCGTTCGTTGGCGATCGGCGACGGAACGAATTCGGTGGCCGCGGGGCGTGATTCGAAACCGTTCATGATGATGTAGCCGGTGAGGAAACAGCCCAGCGCGATGACGACCAGGACGACGCCGGAAATCAAAATGAGCTTGAGATGCGCATCGCGCTGCTCGTAATTTTCCGAACCTGGACTGTGATCGATGTGATGATTCGAGTTATGCATGGTCCAATGCCTCCCCGTGGTGTTGGGGGCCGTGGTGCTCCGGATATTGCACGGCATCGTAAAACGCGGGATCGTTCAGCGCGAGCAACGGACGTTTGGCCAGCTCGCCGAGGAAGAACCAGAACCAGACGCCGGAAAACCCAAGCAGGATGATTACCGAAGTCAGCACTTCGCTGAAGTATACGCCCGGCACCGCGTGTGGGAAGGATGGATTGACGTTCCAGAAGACGTCGAACATCCGCATGGTGAGTATCCAGCAGCAGATGAAACGTAGCGGCCGGAGATTGAGTTTGTTGCGGCGGAACAGCAGCCACATCAGCGGGAAGAAGAAGTGACCGAACATGAGAATGACGGCCAGAATATGGAAACCCTGCGTGTTGCGGTAGGTGTAGTAATAGGAAATCTCTTCGGGCAGATTGCCGGACCAAATGATGAGGTACTGGGAGAAGGACATGTAGGCCCAGAGGACCGTGAAGGCCATCATCAAGTTGCCCAGGCGGTGATAATGATCGGCCTGCACGCAACGCGAGAGCGGCTTTTCGTCTTGCAGGTACGAGAGGACGAGGATCGAGAACGCGAGGATGGTCAGACCCTGGCTAATCCATTGCAACGGGCCATACATCGTCGAGAACCATTCCGGCGTCAACGACTGCAGCCACAGCACGCCGGCGACCGTCATGGTCAGCGCGTAAACAATCAACGCGGGCGGAGAAAAGCGGCGGAACTTGACGCAGATGAGCGCGTTGCCGGTTTCGTCGAGATCGCGCGACCACTTGTTGAGCAGGTAGGCGATGGCGAGCCAAATCAGGAAGAGGGCCACGGACACCGTGGCCCAGGTCGCGGGATTGAGCAGCGCGGTCTTGTTGAGAACTACTTCCGCGAATTCACCGCTGGGATGGGTCCACCGGCTGTAGAGACTGTGAAAGCTCGATGTCGTTAAGGGGCCAACCAGAATCGGGACGAACGCAAGCGCGACGATCCACAGCGTGCGCGTGTTCGCTTCGAGGATGCGCTGGATAATGTAGCTCCAGGAGCCGCGCGTCATGTGGTGGATGCAGAGCAGCGCAATCGATCCGATCGCGATGCCGCCGACAATCACGAATGCATACAGGTAGCCCTGCATGAACGAGTCGATGCCGTTGCCGACAGTGAAGGCAAGGATCAGGCCCACGACAAGCAACCCGGCGCCTACGGCAAGGCTCGGCATTCTGAGCCGGTCCAAGGCGGCCGGCAACCGAACGTCGGCGCTCGACGAATGGGCGCTAGAACTGTGCGCACTCATGGACTAATGTTCCCCTTGCGTGTGTTCGGCGGCGGCGCCGTGGTCGGCCTCGCCGGCCTGTGTTGATTGAGAGTCGGCTGCAGCCGCGGTCTTTGCGGATTCCACTTCCGCCATCTCGAGGATATCCGGCGGCAGGTTTTCGGGCGTGCCGTATTGCGCGAGTTGCAGCACGCGGATGTACGCGGCGATGGCCCAACGGTCCTCGACGGAGACGCGGCTCTCGTAGCTGTACATACGGCCGAAACCGTTTGTCATCACGTCGAAATAATAGCCAAGTTGATCGGCGGGCGGTTCGCGGCGGAGCAAATCGATGTAGGACGGCGGCGCGGGGAATCCGCGTTGGACGATCATGCCGCCGCTTTCGCCGGTCGCACCGTGGCAGACGACGCAGTAGATGTTGTAACGCGCCTGGCCGCGTTCGAGCAGTTCGCGATTGAGTTCGATGCTCGCGGGGAGGCCTTTGGCGAATTCGCCGTTCACGCGCCCCGCGTAGTAGTGATCATCCGTGCGCGCGCCCTGATACGGAATTGTGCCCTCGACGAGTGGGCGCGCTGCCTGGCCGTCTTCGAAGAACACGGAGGCCTCGAGCGGCTTGATGCGCGCGTTATTCCACATGTCCCAGTGGCAACCGCTCAGCGATGCCGTTAACAACACCGCGAGCGCCGACAGCGTGAATCGAATCGTCAGTCCGTTCTTCATGAGGGTATCACTTCCGAAACTTGAAGCGGACGCGGGTCAAGCGCTTCGAGAAATTTGCGCGTGCGGCCTTCGTCGAACTTTTGATCTTCTGCTTCGATGCAGAGGAAAAACCGGTCGATGCTCGCGCGATCGAAATTCTTCGCATCGAAAATGGGGTGGTGCGGGCGGGGGAATCCGTTGAGCGCGAGCATGGACAAGCCGCACGTGAACGCGCCGAACAACACCATGCACTCGAAGGTGATCGGAATCCACGCGGGCCAACTGAAATAAGGGCGCCCGCCGATTTCGTAGGGGTAGTGCCACACGGACGCGATGTATTGCAGGCCGAATCCGGTGGCCGCGCCGGTGAGGCCCATGATGAGCGTGAAGAGACTCAACTTGCTCTTGCGCACGCCGATCGCCTCGGCCAACCCGTGGATGGGGAATGGCGAATACGCGTCGAGCTTGCGGTAGCCTTCTTTGTATGCCAGTTTGGTCGCGAGCATGAGATCGTCCGGATCGTCGAACTCGGCGACAATCCCGTAGACCTGCGGACCGTGTGGCTCGTCGTGTCCGTGCATATTAGTGACTGCCCTTGTGTTTCATCTTGTGGTGCAGAGAACGCTCTTCGTGTACCGCGATCATCGGCGCTACGCGGATGAATAGGCACATGCAAAACGCGAAGAAGCAAATGGTTCCGATGAAGGTCGCCCAGTCCCATACCGTGCCGTGATAGCGGCCCCAGGACGAAGGCAGAAAATCGCGCGTGAGGCTCGTGACGACGATAACGTAGCGCTCGAGCCACATGCCCCAGTTGATCGACATGCAGACCATGAACAGCAGAACGCCGTTGAGCCTTACCTTGCGCAACCACAGCAGCTGCGGTATCGCCACGTTCGTCAGGATCAGCGCCCAGTAGGCCATCCAGTACGGACCCGTCATGCGGTTCCACATCATGAACCGCTCATACTTGGTGCCGCTGTACCACGCGAAGCAGGCCTCGGCCAGATAGCCATAGCCGACGATGAGGCCCGTGGTGAGCATGACCTTCGCCATGAGGTCCATGTGACGCAGGGTGATGAGGCTTTCGAGACCGTACCACTTGCGCACGGGGATGACCATCGTGAGCACCATCGCGAAGCCCGCGTAGATTGCGCCGGCAACGAAGTAGGGCGGGAAGATCGTCGTGTGCCAGCCGGGCAGCTGGGCGATCGAGAAGTCGAAGCTGATGATGCTGTGCACGGAAACGACCAGCGGCGTGCAGAGTCCGGCGAGGATCGTCGAGGCGTATTCGTAGCGAAACCAGTGCCGCGCCGAACCGCACCAGCCGAGCGCGAGAAGGCCATACGCGCGCTTGACCCAAATGTTCTTGGCGCGATCGCGCAGACTCGCGAAGTCCGGGATGAGGCCGATGTACCAGAACAATACGGAGACGGAAAAGTACGTCGAGATGGCGAACACGTCCCACGCGAGCGGGCTGCGGAACTGCGGCCATAGGCCCATCGTGTTCGGATACGGGAGAATGAAGAAGCCGACCCACGGGCGGCCCATGTGCACGAGGGGAAACATCGCGGCGCAGATAACGGCGAAGATAGTCATCGCTTCCGCGAAACGGTTGATGCTGTTACGCCAATCCTGGCGCAACAAAAGCAGAATAGCGGAAATGAGCGTGCCGGCGTGGCCGATACCGATCCACCAAACGAGGTTGATGATCGCGAAACCCCACGCGACCGGCATCGAGATAGCCCAGATACCCGTGCCCACCGCGAAGAGGTACACAAGGGAGATACCGAGCATGCAGGTACCCGCGAAACCGAGCGTGAAAATGATGTACCAGCCGGGCGGGTGCGGCTTCTCAAGCACGATCGAATCGACCGTGTTGGTGATGGAGGCGTAGTCGTGGCCGGGCCCGATGAGCGGCTCGACCGGCGCCAGCTCCGGGTATTCTCGCCGTACGGATGCGGGATATTCGTTTTCGACGGTCGCCATGGCTTAGGCCTCGTGCTCGACGGAACCCGCGGCCACGTGCGTTTCAGCGGCGGCGGGTGGAGTCAGCGCTTCGTTCGGATTGGTTAGCCGGGCCAGGTAGGTCGTGCGCGGCCGGGTATTCAGGTCAGCTAGGATCGAGTAGTTTCGGTGGCTCGCTTTCAATTCGGCCACGCGGCTGTTGGGCGCGTTGAGGTTGCCGAACGCGATCGCGGCGGAGGGGCATGCCTGCTCGCACGCGGTCCGCACCGCGCCATCGGGCACTTGCGTGAGTCCTTGTTTCTTCGCTTCGATGCGCGCCGAATTGATGCGTTGCACGCAGTACGTGCACTTTTCCATCACGCCGCGGGTACGCACCGTGACTTCCGGGTTGTACATCGGCTTGATGCTTTCGGGATAGACGATGTGCGCGCCGCCCTCGAGGGGCCACATGCGTTCGCCCTGCTTGCCGAGGGGCGTGCGTGAATAGTTGTAGAAGTTGAAGCGCCGAACCTTGTAGGGACAGTTATTCGAGCAATACCGCGTGCCGATGCAGCGGTTATAGACCATGTCGTTCAGGCCTTCTGCCGTGTGTTGTGTCGCTCCGACGGGACACACCACTTCGCACGGCGCATTTTCGCATTGCATACACAAGAGCGGTTGGAAACCGGCGCGCGGATTGTGCGGATCGCCTTTGTAATAGCGGTCGACGCGAATCCAGTGCATTTCGCGGCCGCGCCGGACTTCGGCCTTGCCGACGACCGGAATGTTGTTCTCGGCCTGGCACGCGACGATACACGCTGAACAACCCGTGCACTTGTTCAGGTCGATCGTCATGCCCCACTTGTTGCCGTCCCAGACTTTCTCCTCGTCGTCGTAGAGCGTGAAATCTTCGCCGAAGTCGTGGGCGGCGTGATGAACGATTTCCGGATCCGCGGCGTATTCTTTCGTGGTGTACTCGCGAATCAGCGCGCGGTCTTCCGCTTGTTCCTGCCACGCAATGTTGTAGTGCTCTTCCGTAACGGAGAACAGGTACGTGCCCGCGGTCTTGCGGACGTTTGCGCCGGATACGAAGCCCGTCGATAAGGCCGAGCGCAGCGGATAGACATCGAAGCCCATCCCCTTGCCGACCTTGCCCGCGATGCGCCGTCCGTAGCCGAGGTGCAATGTGAGCGTGTTGTCGGCGTGGCCCGGCTGAATCCAGACGGGCCCGCTGACACGGCGCTTCTCGATCGTCACTTCGACCATGTCGCCGTTCACGGCGCCGAGCGACTCAGCAGTGCGCATCGACATGTAAACGGCGTTGTCCCAAGTGATCTTGGTCAGAGGCTTGGGAATTTCTTGCAGCCACGCATTGTCGGCGTACCGCCCGTCCCCAATCATGGGGTCGGGCGGGAACACCACGTCGTAGCCCCCTTCCGCGGAGGTTGCGTCCGATGAGGACGCAGCAATGCTCGATGCAAATGTGGCAGATGCAAGTCGAACGGTTTTGGTTTCCGATGCCGTGTCCGCGATCATGCCGCGGCCCAACGACTCGGCCCACGATTTTTCGAATTCGGCGGGTTCGCGCGTGCCTTGCCAATGCGCGCGGACGATGTCGTATGCGCTGCGTTCTTCTTTGTCAACGTGCGCCGACATGAGTTCGAGCGGCGACTTACCTTCGTAAAACGGCGCGATCAACGGTTGGATCAGGCTTACCGTACCATCGAACGCGCGCGCATCGCCCCAGGTCTCGAGTTCGTGCAGACGCGGAATGAACCATTGGCACAATTCGGAAGTTTCGTTCTGGTGCGTCGCGAGATGGGCGCGTGTCCGCACTTTGCGCAAGGCGTCGCCGAAGGTCAAATCCGCGCCATCGGTGCCCAGACCCGGGAAAATCGGCGCGTTGTAGACGGGATTGCCGTCGATCATGATCAAGTATTCGACTTGGCCGGCGGCCATCGCTTCGACGAGCGATTTCAGCGATGCGCCTTGCTGCGTCGGATTGACTTCCGCCGAGACCGAATGGAAAACAGTCTGCCCGACATTGCCGCCGGCGTGATTGATCGCGTGGGCGATCGCGTGGACTACGCCGGGCTGTTGATCGCCCGCGATGACGATCGCGTGACCGCGATGCGCCTGCAAGTCCGCCGCAATCGCGTCGACCCATTTGGTTTCTTCGGCGGTGAGTTCGGCGGATGACGCCGCCACGCCGGGAACGCCCATCTTCGCGGCGATTGCGCGCGCGAGCGTTTCCACGCGCGAGGGGCGCACGGGCAAGCGATGATCGGCCGCGAAACCCGTCATGGTCGGCGTGCTCTCGATCGCGTACATGCGGATCAGTTCGCCGTGGCCGCCTTCGTGATGATCGACCACGTCGCGGCGATGGGCGAAGTCGCGCGAATAACGCACGTGCGCCGGGCCGGAGCCCAGGAAATCGGAGTCGAGCGAAACGACCACGTCTGCCGCTTCGAAGTGGTAGCGCGTGTCGACAATTTCGCCGAACGCGAGTTGCGAACCTTCGCGCGCGCCGTCGCGCGTGACCGGCTCGAACTGATGCCACTGCGCTTTCGAGTTCGCCGCGAGAAACGCCTGTATCGAGGCGGCGAGCGACGGCGAGGTCACCGTCTCCGTGAGAATGCGAATGCCCTCGCCCTGCCTGGGCTGCAGCGTGCTGAGAATGCCGCGCGCCTCGATGACATATTCGTCCCAGCCGCTCGGTTGGTCATAGTACTCGACGGCTTTTGCGCGTTCGGGATCGTACAGATTGAGCAGCGAGGCTTGCGCCTGCGCGCTGGTGCCGCCGAGCGATCCCGGATGTTCGGGATGGCCTTCGATCTTGACCGGACGGCCCATGTTGCTTTCGACGAGTACGCCTTGAGCATAGCCGCCGCAGAGCACCGACGACGCGAAATAGAGCGGCATCCCGGGGAGCACTTCTTCGGGCGACTTGACGTAGGGAAGGATCGCTTCCTCGGGCTGGCGCGCGCAACCGGTAGTCACGCCCGCGAGGGCAAGCGACGCGCCCATCACTTGCAGGAAATTCCGGCGCGACACGTTGTCGAGCGTTGCGGCGGCTTGCGACGGAAATTCCGCCGCGATGCGTTCGCGGAAAGCCGGCGTTTGCGCGAGCTCCTCGAGACTCTTCCAATATTCCGGGCCGCGCTTCTTCGAGAGTTCCGCGCGCGCGGAGTCGAGCGTGTCGGACCGCGCGGTGTCGAGCGTGTTAAACATTGTCGGGTCGGCGTTCATCGGTAAACCGGCCTTCATCGGTGACAAATGGAGCAATTGATCAATTGCCCCACCTGTACGTTGTATTGCTTGACCAATTCCAGGCCCATTTCACGCTGATTCGAGGGCCGTTCCCAGTTCATATTGAAAACTTCTTCCTTGGGCCGAATGTAGCGTTCCGGCGCTTTGTGGCAATTGGTGCAGAACATCATGTGCATCGATTCCGCCTTGAACGTCAGCCGCATTTGGTCG
Source organism: Candidatus Hydrogenedentales bacterium (assembly GCA_041744855.1). GTDB lineage: Bacteria > Hydrogenedentota > Hydrogenedentia > Hydrogenedentales > JBGTJY01. Next base: position 1,663 of record JBGTJY010000944.1, on the reverse strand, counting down.
ACGCGGCCGTGGCACTCGCTGCAACCGATGCCCTTGTTCACATGGATGCTGTGGTTGAAATAGGCGAAATCGGGCAGGTCATTGACGCGCGCCCAACGGAGCGGCTCGCCCGTGCGCCAGCTCTCGTGAACGGGCGCGAGCATTTTCTGATCGGCGAAAACCTGCGAGTGGCAGGTCATGCAGGTTTCGGTGGCCGGGATACCGGCAAAAGCTTGTGTTTCAACGGTGGTATGGCAATAACGGCAGTCGATGCCGTTGCCCTCGACGTGGCGCTGGTGGCTGAACGGGATCGGCTGGGTGCGCGCCACCTGTTTTTGTGTCACGGCAGGGCCCCAATAGACGGCCGACGCAACGGCGGTAAGGACCGTGACACCGAGAACGGCGACTACGATGCTCCACCGTGCGAGCCAGTTGGCTCCGCGAGGGAAGACTTGCGCCACGATTTGACCCTTTCTGACTCAACTAACGACGTCGAGGGAGAGTTGGTGGAAAAATTTCGCGAACTTCGATGTAGCACCCGCAGGCTGTCGAGCCGATGCCGCCCCACCGTGACGGGACTCGTCGCGGAATTGGTCTTCATAGCCAGCACGCTCGAATATGAGACCGAAACGCTCTAGGAGAAAAGCAGGCTCGACCGACCCCTCGGCCCCGGACCACTGCCACGGTCTGCATTCAACGCGGAAACGCGAAATCTATACCATATTCTCCACTACGATGTAAAGAAAAACTCTGAAAAAGACACCGAAATTCAAGACGCAAATCGCGGTGAAATTTAATACGTTTTGTTGAAGCGCTCAGCCACAGAGGTGTGGGGAACGGTGTTCCGAAAGATGGCCTGGGGAGCCACCGCCGGACGGCTTCGGAAAGATAACCGAAGGGAAGGTAACTAGAGTGTAGCAGAAAAAATGTGCGTTTCCAAAATTTCAAAGGCGCGGTTGCGGGCCGCAGCCAGGATGGCTGCACTACAACGATCGCTTTTTGTAACGCAGGCTTCCAGCCTGCATCTAGTCGCTATCGCAAATCCAACTATCCCCGCGGCGCGTAACTCACCACACGCAATTCCGCGCGCCACGGTTCGCTCTCCGTGTCGATGATCGCAAACGACGCGTCGCTTCCCGCGCCCGTGCCGAAGCCCACGCTCCCAGGATTCACGAACAACGCGCCATCAACGACGCGCGCCGCGGCGACGTGCGTTCGCCCGAAGATGTAAACGTCCGCCGGTTTGATTTCGCGCTGCCGGCGGCAATGCGTGTCGTCCGAAATATCGACGATGCGCGTTTGGCTTGCGAGCGTTCCGTGCGCGACCGCCACGCGCATTCCGTCGAGTTGGAACTCGGACTTGCGCGGCAATCGGCGCAGGTATTCGATCTGCTCGCTCGAGCAACTCCGCACCGCCGCTTCCACCGCGTTCCACGTTGCCTCATCCAAACGGTCTTGTAACGACGCGCGTTTGCGAACGAATCGCAGCGCGAGCTTATCCATCTCGCCCTGCACGCCGGCGAGATTCCTGTCGCGTACTAGATTTATACTTTCTTTAGAATAGGGAAAACCTGCTACTAGGTCGCCCGTATGTACGACCGTTTGAATCCCCTCGCGATCGATCGCCTGCAACACGGCTTCGAACGCGGGTAAATTCCCATGGATATCGCCGAGCGCGGCGAGG
>JBGTJY010000943.1:0-1784 GCA_041744855.1 Candidatus Hydrogenedentales bacterium | reverse complement strand
AAAGCGGCCAGTTGGGAAGACGCAGTTTCCCATTCCTGGGTGGCGGTCGGCAAACGGTCGTGAACCTCCAGCAATTCGCGATTGATCTGCATCGCACGTCCGCCTGCGGTGTAAGTCTCCGGCTTCTCCAACTCCGCGGTCAGTTCCTTTTCCTTCGCTTCGAGCGTGGCAATTTCCTTTTCCAAAATACTGACCCGTTTCTGGATTTCCTGCCGCTTGCGCGAGCGCGCCTGCCGCTGTTCCGCTTCCAGACGTTTCTGTTCCTTGCGGTCAACGACCGGGGCCGCCGGCCGGCCGGCTGGAGTTGCGGGCGCGGGGGTCGCGTTGGAACTCGTCAACGCTGCGCGCGCGGATTGCGAGGTCTTGTCGAGGTAGTACTGGTAGCCGCCGGTAAAATGCCGCAAGCGTCCGTCTTCGACGCGAACGACGTGATTCGCCAACGCGCGAATGAAATGTACGTCATGGCTGATGAAGATGAGCGTGCCCTCGTATTGCCTCAGCGCCTCAATGAGTGCATCCACGCTCGCCAGGTCGAGATGCGTCGTCGGTTCGTCCATCAGCAGGAGATTTGGGGGATCAAGCAGCAGCTTCACCAGCGCGAGCCGGCTTTTTTCGCCGCCGCTCAAGACGCTGACCGGTTTGAAAACGTCGTCGCCGCGAAACAGAAAACTGCCGAGGACATTGCGAATGGCCTGCTCCGTAACGCGCTGGGGCGTGTCCATCGCCTCCTGCAACACCGTATGCCGCGGGTTGAGCATGGCCGAGCGATGCTGCGCAAAGTAACCGTGCTTTACGTTGTGCCCCAGGATGCGTTCCCCCGATTGGGGCTGCAAGACGTCCGCCAGCAGTTTCAGGAGGGTGGATTTGCCCGCGCCATTCGGCCCGACGAGCACGACGCGCTGCCCGCGTTCGGCGACAAAATGTAGATCATTGTAAATCAGTGGTGGCGGCGAGGCTTCGGCGGCGGAAGGTGGGAGTGACGCCTCGTCACCGGAATCTCGCGACAAGGGCGTAGCGGCGACGCCGTATCCAAACCGCACCTTCGCCAAGGTAATCACTTTTTGTCCGCTGCGTTGCGGTTGCGGAAAACGGAAGCCGACCGTCGCGTCCGGCCCATCTGGCGTGGTCACTCTTTCTTCCTTGAGCCGCTCGATCTGCTTCATCTTGCTCTGCGCCTGGGCCGCCTTGGTGTTCTTGGCACGGAAACGATCCACAAACAATTGCAGCCGTTCGATCTCGCGCTGCTGCGCCTTGGCCGTCGCAATCATGGTAACCTCGGTCGCGGCGCGCTGCTCCAGGTACTCGTCGTAGTTGCCCGTGTAGCGAAGGAGGCGCGCCTGATGCAACTCCACGACGTGCGTGCAGAGGCAGTTCAGAAACTCGCGATCGTGCGAGATCAGCAGGATCGCGCCGGGATAGCTGCGCAGGTAATCCTGAAACCAAAGCAGCGTCTCCAGATCGAGATGATTCGTCGGCTCGTCGAGCATCAACAGGTCGGGCTCTTGCACCAGCAGGCGCGCCAGGTGTGCGCGCATCATCCAGCCACCCGACATCTCGCGGGCCTGGCGGGTGAAATCCGTCTGCTTGAAGCCGAGGCTCGCGAGAATCTGCTTGGCCTTGGCCACAAACTGGCCGTCGTGTTCGTGGTCGTGCGGCACGGCGATGTCGAGGACGGATTCATTTCCCGCCGGCTCGCTTTCCTGCGGCAGATAACCGACGCGCGTGCCGCGCATGAACGAAACCTGACCAGCATCCGGTTGCTCGTGGCCGAGGATGATCTTGAG
>JBGTJY010000942.1:0-4830 GCA_041744855.1 Candidatus Hydrogenedentales bacterium | reverse complement strand
AAAAAACAGCAGCGAATCGGGGCTCTGCGCCTTCGCCTCGATGTATTGACGAAGCATGGGCGTGAGCTTCGAATCAGGAATCCCCGCGATTTTCGCACAGGTTTGCGCCATGGGGAGAGAGTATACGGATGCGAAGGTTTGTAGTTCCGCATTCCATGCGGCGGGGCTGGAGCTTCGACGTCCTCTCTCCGCCCCCACCGCCTGAAGGTGGAACTCCGAACCTTTACTTCTCGAGAAATTGATCGACCGGAACGATCCGCACGTTTTTCTCTTCGACCTTGATCGGGAACGCTACGATCTCTTTGTCTTCTTCCAGAATTTCCGGGGCCTTTTCGGAAGCGTATTCCATAGGACTGGGCGCATCGGCGACCACCGCTTGCTTGAGTTCGGATGCTTTGCCGGTGACGATTGCGATTTGCACATTGTCGTAGCGTAGGTGCTTCTTGATTGCGGCGTTCACTTCTTCGCGCGTGATCGTCCCCATCCGTTCGCGGAATCGTTTCAGGTGACTTCCCTCGATTCCGTAAAACGCATCGTCCACGGCGTAGCCGAGCCGCGCCATCGTCGTATCCGCAAAATGCAACACGTACTTGCTCAGGAACGCCCGCGTCGCTTCGAAGTCTTCCGCGCTCATTCCGTCGTCCACGAGTTTCTTTACTTCACGCATCGCCGCGCGCAGCGCGAAGTGCGCCTGCTCGTTTGGCAGCGTGCGTATCCACACTTCGAAAAGTTGTTGCCGGCGAGCTACGTTCTGTGGCTGGGTTTCGCGCGAGCCGCCATTGGGATACGCTTCGATGTACGCGTAGTCGCCGTAGTTCAAGCCGCGTTTTTCGCGAATGACCTGGAACAAATGACTCGACGAACTCCGGTGCTCCCCGAGCCACGATACTGCGAGCCAAAGCGCGTAGAAATCGTCCTCGCCGCGATGCACGTCGATCGGAAAGCCGAAACTGATCGAGGCGTCCGCGCCCGGTTTGTCAATGAGCAGTAGCTGATTGCCTTGCACGGACTCCGGTTTCGGCGCGGCAACGGCGACCGGTTTCCCCTCGGGCAAGCTGTCGAGCGATTTCTGAAACCGATCGACGATGCCCTGATCGTATCCGCCGCCGATCGCCGCTGTTGCATTCTCGCGGGTGAAGTGCGAGGCGTAGAATGCCTTCACGTCGTCGAGCGTGATGGACGTGAGTCCTTGTACCGTCCCCTGTTCCGGGTGTCGATACCGCGTGTCCCCGAAGGCCAGCGCGTACAGCCCAGCCTTGCCCAGTTCCTCGTCGGAGGCATACCGCAGCGTTTTTCGCAGGTAGTCGAGCGTGTTGCTCTTGATGCGATCGAAATCTTCTTGCTTGAACGCGGGCCGCAGATACGCATCCTCGAAGAGCGGATAATATTTCTCGATCGTGTCCTTATGCGCGCGGCCTTTCAGCGTGATCATCTCCCGATCGACCTGCGCGGAATACGACGACGCGAGCGGATAGAGTTTCTTCAGAATATCCTCGTACGGCGTATTCGTCGTCGACGCGTCCGCGAGCATTTGCGCGGTGAGATACGCGAGGCCCTCTTTGCCGGGCGGGTCGTTCTGCGCTCCCACGTGGAACCACAGCGAGAACGCGATTGTTGGATCGTTCGCAACCGGCAACAAGATCGGCGCATGGGCCGCGTCTGCGCCCAACGCGATCGAACAAGCGGCTGCAATCGCAAAAATCGATGCTTGGCGTTTCATTGTTCGACTCCCCGAAGGACGCCGATGGTCCGCTGTTCCTGCACGTAGAACATGTTCGCCGCGGCGCGCAAATCTTCGGGCGTCAGCGCGTCGTAGGTCGCGAAGAGCGTGTCGATCGCTTCGATGCCGCCTGTCAGCGCGATGTAACGCGACAGGTTTTGCGCGACGTTGCCCGGCGTGTCGAGGCTCATCAGAAAGCCGTATTTCAAGCGTGATTTCAGGTCGGTCAAACGTTCCGGCGCCGGCGGATGTTCTCGATAGTGCGCGATCGTCTTGTCGATTTCCGCGAGGACGTAATCGATTTTCGCCGGGTCTTTAATCATGGTCAGGACGCCGAATAGGCCCGGGTCGCGATTCGGATCCGCGTCGCCCGAAATAAATTGCACGGCCTGTTCGTCGACCACGAGCTTCTTGTAGATGTCGCTCGTTTCGCCGAACGCGAGGTCCGCGAGCAACACGGATGCGGCGAAGGTCTTATCTTCGGGATCGAAACTGTTCCATTTGTACGCTACCCAAAGGATCGGCAGCGAGCGGCCTTCGTAGGACACATCGAATCGGCGTTCAGCCGTCTGTTTGGGTTCCAGCGGAACTTTGGGCACGACATAGCCCGGGTCCCAGTCGCCGTAGTGTTTCTTCACGAGTTCCAGCGTCGGCTCGGGTTGGATGTCGCCGACGATGAGCAGCACCGAATTGTCGGGCCGGTAGTAGCGGTCGAAGAAACTCAGCGAATAATCGAACATTTCCGGCATCGCCTTAATGTCTTCTTCGTAGCCCATCGCGGTGTGGCCGTAGGTATGCGTCGTAAAGGCTTCCTTGCGCATGCGCTCGTAGATCGTGAACATGGGGCTTGTGCGGTTCTTCCGATACTCACCATACACCGCGCCGGCCTCGGTTTTGAATGCCGCATCGGGATATTTCAGCCGCTTGAATCGATCGCTCTCCATGTCCATCAAGAGTTCAAGGTCTTCTTTCGCAATCACCGCGTGATACCCCGTCAAATCGTCGGACGTGAAAGCGTTCGTCGCCGCGCCCATTTTCGTCATCATCGCGTTGTACCGATCCGCGGGGTATTTGTCAGTCCCGCGAAACATCATGTGTTCGAAGAAATGCGCGAACCCGGTGTGGCCCGGCTCGTATTCGTCGCGCGCGCCGGTGCGCACGATCGTCCAGTACGCGACAAGGCCTTCCGATTGCATCGGGATCATGATGACCTTGAGGCCGTTCGGCAGCGTGTGTTGGTGCGACTCATACGGGAAGTGCTTCGCCGCGCCCGCCGGCAGCACGGCTAAAAAGACAACGGCAACAAAACATGTCCGAAATACCATGGTCAAGTCCTTTCTAGAGCCCCCAACAAAACCCGTCATTGCGAGGCCGCGCGCCTTCAAGCATCGCGCGCGGCCGTGGCAATCTGGCATTGGTCACGGGCTTCGTTCGCGACCCCAAGTCCGATTGAATACTTGAAACTATGGTAGCGCTGCACTTCGCGGGAGTCTATAGCTCCTCCACTTCGAGGAACCGACCAGCGCGCGTTTGGGACTTTCTTTCCAGACCGAACAGGAAACCCGAACCATGCTTTGCCCGCCCTGCGCGTCCGATAGTATGATCCAGCGGCTTGTCCCTGCCTCCCAAGGATTTCCGCGCGTGACCTTTCTCGAAGCCCTGAAAACGCAAGTCATCGTGCTCGATGGCGCCATGGGCACCATGATCCAGGCGATGGACGTCACCGATGCCGATTTCGGCGGGCCGGACTACCGCATGCTCGGCGATCTGTTGTCGTTCTCGCGTCCCGGCGCGATCGAGCAAATTCACCTGGACTATTTTCGCGCGGGTGCGCATGCCGTCGAGACGAACACGTTCGGCGCGTCGCCGTATCGCCTGTGCGAGTACGACTTCCGCGCGATGGACAAGAGCCGTTTCGCCGATGTGCCGGCGGGACTCGACCTCAGCACGGCGACCTACGAACAACTCGCCTATGCCCTGAACAAACGCGGCGCGGGACTCGCCCAGGCCGCGCTTCGGCGCCATGAACGCGACGATGACTACGACGGCCGGCCGTTGTTCGTCATCGGTTCGGTCGGGCCGTCGAATCGTGTGATATCGAGCACCGACGCTGACCTGAAGACCGCAACGTTCGACGAAATCTCCGACAACTTCTATCACCAGGTGCTCGGCCTCATCGACGGCGGCGCGGACGTCGTCCTCTTCGAAACGCAGCAGGACATCCTCGAGGTGAAAGCCGGCGTGATGGGCGCGCTACGCGCGATGAAAGATCGCGGCAAGCGCCTGCCCATCATGGCGCAAGTCACGGTCGATCAATATTCGAAGATGCAAATCTTCAATACGGACATCCACGCCGCGCTCGTCACGATCGAGGGCATCGGCATCGACACGTTCGGCATCAATTGCAGTATCGGGCCGGACTTGATGGCGAAGACCGTCGAAAAGATATCGCGCTATTGCCGCCTGCCGATTTCGGTGATTCCGAATGCGGGCCTGCCGGTTTCCGAAAATGGCCGCACGGTGTTTCGCACCACACCCGAAGACCTCGCGAAATTCCACGTGAAGTTCGTGCGCGATTACGGCGTCAGTATTGTTGGCGGATGCTGCGGCACGGGTCCCGCGCACGTTCGCGAAATCGCGAAGGCAGTTCGCGGACTCGTGCCCGCCGAGCGTCACCCGCAAAACGGACAGTATCTCTCGGGTCCGCAAAACGCCGTACTGCTCGACAGCGCCGAGACGCTCATCATGATCGGCGAACGCCTCAACGTGCGCGGATCGGAGAAGGTTCGCCAAGCCGTCGAGCGCGACGGAAAAATCGACGACGACGCGCTCGAAGAAGTCGTGCACGAACAAATCGTGGACCTCGGCCTCAACGTCATTGACGTGTGCATGGACTCGAATCTCGTCGACACGACAGAGACGCTCAAGCACGTCATCCACGATCAAACGACGGATTTCGCCGGCGCGATGTCCATCGATTCGTTTGGCGTCGACACATTGAAAGAGGCGATCAAGGTTTATCCCGGCCGTCCGATCGTCAACTCGATTTCGCTGGAAGAAGTTGAACCCGGCAAGACCAAGGCCGACGCCGTGATCGAAGCGACCGGCGC
>JBGTJY010000941.1:0-4143 GCA_041744855.1 Candidatus Hydrogenedentales bacterium | reverse complement strand
CGCATCGAAGCGTGCGACCGCGCGCACCGCCACGGGTGCCAATGCGCGCGCCGAGTCGAGCGCCCACGCGATACCCTCGCCGGTGAATGGCTCCACATAACCAGCGGCATCGCCCACGAGCAAAACACCGTCAGCGCCAAGCCCGTTCGCGCGCCGCGTCAAGAGCGGCGTGCCGCGCCACGAAACGCCGTGGATTTCCGCGGGGACATCGAAGCCCGCTCCAACGAGGATCGATTCGATCGCCGAGCTGATGCTGCCGCGTTCGCGAGCAAACTCTGGATCGAGCGCGGCGGCAATATTGAGGCGGCCATCTTCGATGCGCACAAGTCCGGCATATCCCTTCTCGCCGCAGGCCATGCAGATCGTACCCGGTCGATATTGAGTCAGGTGAGCGTCAACGACTGCGCCTGCGCCAAAGCGCGAGTGCTTCCAAATCGCCGCATCGAGATTCGGTTCCTTTTCGACGACCGTGCGGCCCAGACCGCAAGCGGCAACGACAACCCGCGCGCGAATCGTTATCGGCGTTTCCGGGTGATGAAGCAGCAGGGCGCGGCTGTGTCCTTCGAACTCGCCGAGCGAAACATGAACGCCATCATAAAAGGTCGCGCCTTCGCGTACCGCGGCTTTTACCAGTGAATCGTCGAATCGTTCACGCGAAATCGCGCGACCCTCAGGCAAATCGAGTTCGACCCTGTTCCTTCGCGCCGCAACGCAAAACGCGTGCAGCGGGCTCGCGTCAGCGACCACGCCCTCAAGCCCGGCCTGCTCCAGTACCCGCAACGCGCGCCCGTTGAGGCAGCATCCGCACACCTTGTAGCGCGGAAACTTCTTGCGATCGAGCAGGAGCACCCGTAGCCCCGCGCGCGCCATTTCCAGCGCGGCAAACGAACCCGCGGGCCCCGCTCCGATGACCGCGGCATCCCAGGTCGCATCCGCAAGCGCGTTCCGTTGCTCAGCGGTCATGGCCGTGTCCAACTCAATACGAGTCGAAACGGCGCCCGGCGCTCGACCGAATGTCCTTCGTAGCCCGCCGACTTCGCGAGGCTGTCGAGTTCGGCGCGCGTGAATGCGCCTTCGACGGATCGCGGGCCATCCGCATGAACGACTGGGCTGCGCGAAATCACGCGCACGCCGAAATAGGTGAACCAATAAGCCACGCGTGATCGTTCGAGGTCGTGAATCAACACGCCGCGTTTTGCGGCCTCACGGCAACGCCTCAGAAAATCGCGCGCGAGGTCGTCCGACAAGTGATGCAAAAACAGCGAACTGATGATCACGTCAAATCCCGCAGGAATTTCATCGGAAAGCGCGTTCATCGTGGAGAATTGGACCGGCACATTCGCGGATTCCGCAAGCTTCATTCCATAGTCAACGGCAGCCGGGTTGATGTCCGCGGCGGAAATGTCCAAGGTCAATCCAGCGGCCTGGGCCGCGCGCGCCAACGCAATCGGGACATCGCCCGCGCCACAACCCACGTCGAGAATCCGCAGCGGTTCCGGCGCGCAACCGATCGCCAGCCGTTCCAAGTAAGGCCATAGTATACGCCTCGTGCAAGTCACCGCGTTGATTCGCCGCAGCCCGCGCAACGACCCGACAAACGCATCGTCGCTGATGTCCGCCGCATCCATGCATTCGGGCTGACAATTGCGATTGGTCAGGTCGGGAAACTTCACGGAATGCCTTCATCAGTCACGCGCTTAGGTCGCGTGCCGCTCAGAGTATAGTCCGCGTTTCAATGCGACAGGTGTCAGCCCCCTCGCGTGCGCGCGATAGGGCCTCGGCGGTAGTCCGCGCGGAAGCGGCGAGCACTCCGAGTCGGCCGCGCGTTTCCGCGTTGATGAGGTGCGTCAACAGGTCTCCAGGTTTCGCGATCATTTCCACAAACTCGACGCCCGGCATCCCCGACGCCGCTTCAACGCCCGAAATCGCGGAAACGATCCCCGACCGTGCGTGTATCCATCGGCATGCAACCGCGCGGAGTGGCGCTTGGGCAGCTTTGGGGACGCGACCCATCGCGAGATCGATCGCAGTCTCCGTCAAATCGACGATGCCACAAGCAAGCAAGACGTCGTATGGCCGGATAATGTCCCCGATTCCCGCCGCGACCGAAAGCACGCGTGGCCCTTCAGCCGTAACGCAAATCTCGATGCGGAATACGCCCTGTTGATATCCGAGCGTGACGACAGTACTGCGCGCGATCGATTCCAGGGAGTCGCGAAGCGAATCGTCGACACGCGCCGGACAAGCTATCTCAGTGATGTAGCGGTACGGAGCCTCGGCGCGGCCAAGCTCGCAGATGGCGGCGACATGGACACTAGAACTCGAAACCCAACCCGTCACGTAATACGACGGGCCGGTCAGCCATTCCTCGACGACGACAGGTGCCCCGCCGTTCGCACGCTCAAGCCGACCCAACGCAAGTGGCAGATCGGCGAGATCGTTCACGCGGCATTCCCGCTCGCCCAGGGGATCGACGGAGCTGAGCACCGCAAACGGCGGAGCAAGCGCAAGGCCGCCGGTTTCGACACCGGAGACGACCTGCCACGCCGGCTGCGCAAGGTCAGGTGCACCGGCCGCCAGACGGGTACGAAGACCACTTCGGGACGCGAGGACAGCAAACGAGCCGTCGGTCTCAGCCAGTACTCGCCATCCAGCAGCATCAACCGCGAGCACTCGGCCGCCTTGGCTTGGTTCGGGGACGGGCTCCCCGGAATGAAGAAACCGGCTACCGGATTCAATGCTCGAAATCCGCGCCCGAAGGGCGGAATTTGGACTCCCAACGATGTGGAGCGTGGCAGTTTTTGCCGGTTCAGAATGGGTATTCAGTTGCAGCGCCCACAATCCGATTGGGTGTTATAAACTATTATCAAATAATATCTTAAGCAGGATAATTATATTGTTTACTATATCGAGAATATACAGATTATCATAAATTTCTTGTTCTTTTTGTCTTCCCGCGAAACCTATGGTACAATGAGTTTGGTCAGCGCCACAATGTGGCGTTTCTCCTTCCGCGGAGGCCCTGGGTTGGATGCAATCCTGGGCCTCTCTAATTTTATACCCACCCCTTTACAGGCATTCCTCCGCCCTCTGGTTACAATCCCATGGCGGGGATGGATTCGCCTACTTTCCGATACAAAACTGGCTGAAGATGGTCTCCAGCACGTCGTCGGGCGTCGTTTCGCCGGTAATCTCGCCAAGCGCCTGCAAAGCTTCATCAACGTCGATGGCCAGGAATTCCGGCGAAGCCTCAAGACTCGACCCAAGACGCTCCACCGCCGCGAGCGCACGGCGCAGACTATCCTTCTGATGCGCCCGCGTCACGAGCGCCTGGTCGGGGCCAATCGTGACGCCGTTGCGCAGCATCGTCGCCATCGCACACTCCAGATCGTTAAGCCCGTCACCGGTCAGCGCGGAAATTCGAATCACGTGCGCGAAGTCACCCCCATCGAAACCGTTCGCGGTCGCCAACGGCAAGTCGGATTTGTTGACGACCAGAATCGCCGGAACTTCGAGTCCAAGACATTCTTCCGCCGCGTCACGATCGTCGTTCGTTGCGGGCAAGGAGCCATCCACGACGAACAACGCCGCCGCGCATTCGCGTAAGCGTCGCCGGGCCGCATCGACGCCGAGCCGCTCGACTTCATCCTGCGTCTGGCGCAATCCCGCAGTATCCGTCAGTCGGATTGGAATGCCGTCGATGGCGATCGTCTCCTCGATGAGATCCCGCGTGGTCCCCGCGTGCGGCGTCACGATCGCGCGCGTATCCCGCACGAGCGCGTTGAACAAGCTGGACTTCCCGACGTTTGGGCGGCCCGCGATCGCGACGGTCGCCCCTTCCCGATACAGCCGACCCGCGTCGGCCGTGGCCAGCAAGTCGCGCATGTCCGTTCGCACGCCATCAAGTTTATCGCGCATCGCGTCGATGGGGAATTCGGAGACCTCCTGATCGCTGAAGTCGACAGCCGCTTCGATCTCGGCCTTGATTTCGCGCAGCGCGTCTTTCGATGCGTGAATTCGCCGCGACAACACACCGCTGGCGGCAGCGGAAGCGGCGCGCAACCCTGCCCGGGTCTGCGCCTGAATGCGATCGATGACGGCCTCGGCCTGCGCCAAATCGATGCGGCCATTCACGAACGCGCG
>JBGTJY010000940.1:0-2555 GCA_041744855.1 Candidatus Hydrogenedentales bacterium | reverse complement strand
TGCTCGTCGCGCGCCTCATCTTCCTCACAGTCCTCGCAATCGGCGCAGTGGCGTATTTCAAGTATCGTCCCGTCCCCGCTTCACGCACCATCACGATGACCCTGTTCCTCTGGGTGCTCTGGAGCTGCATGATCCTAGGCGTCCTCAAGAAAAGCGCCCCCGAATGGCAGGGCCACTCCACCTGGGTCCACAACGGCTTCTTCGCAATCGCCATCGCACTATCAATCTGGTGCCTCGTCGGATTCCGCGATCCCGTTGAATCGCCCACTCAACGCGCAATCCGCCGCTGGATCGCCGCCTCCGCCGTAGCATTTCCCCTGCTCGCCGTTACGCTCGCCGCGCTCAGCATCGCCAGCCACCCAGGCGAATGGCGCACCGACGCCCACGTCCGATTTGGTGAAGAACCCGTGCCAGAGCAACAGCAGGCTCATTGAGCGAACCCGGGGCGCATGTTAGGATCGCGAATCGTGGCACGGCCATCCTGGCCGTGTGCGCCCGGACGACCTTGCGGATTCCACGGGCTGGAAGCCCGTGCTACGGTTTGCGGAGTATCTCGTTGAACGACCCACTCATCATCGCCGGACGCGCATTTTCCTCGCGCCTCATGATCGGCACCGGCAAATTCCCCAGCACCGAATCCCTGCGGGACGCCATCGAAGCCTCCGGCTCGGAAATCGTGACGGTCGCACTGCGCCGCGCTGACCTTGACCGTCAAGAGGAAGACACCATCCTCAGCGCGATCGACCGCTCGCGCCAGCTCCTCCTCCCCAACACTTCCGGCGCGCGCACGGCCGACGAAGCGGTCCGCCTCGCGCATCTCGCCCGCGCAGCCGGCCTCGAGCCATGGGTGAAACTCGAACTCACGCCCGAGCCGCGCTACCTCCTGCCCGACCCCATCGAAACGCTCCACGCCGCCGAGCGCCTCATCAAAGACGGCTTCGTAGTGCTCCCCTACATACAGGCCGACCCCATCCTCGCCAAACGCCTCGAAGAAGCCGGCACCGCCACCGTGATGCCGCTCGGTGCGCCCATCGGCAGCAACCGCGGACTAAAAACCCGCGAAATGATCCGCATCATCATCGAGCAGGCAAACGTCCCCGTCGTAGTCGACGCCGGACTCGGCGCCCCCTCCCACGCCGCCGAAGCAATGGAACTCGGCGCCGACGCGGTACTCGTCAACACCGCCCTAGCCGACGCCCGCGACCACGCCGCCATGGCCCGTGCCTTCGCCATGGCAACCGAAGCGGGCCGCCTCGCGTACCTCGCCGGCCTAGGCCCATCCCGGGATGCCGCCCAAGCCTCAAGCCCACTAACGGGATTTCTGTGTGAGTAGGAGATGCTCATTGGGAAACAACTGTGTGATAATCGCAATTGATTACCACCTAACGTAATTTGTCAAAGACATTTGTTAACCAAGAGATTAGGACATTGGCACATCACACGCTGCCGTTAGACGATATGGCACAACGCCATCCCGGACTAACATCCGCAATCGCCCAATCTAATCACGAAGCTGCGCGGGTGTGCCTCGACCGTCACCACAAGTCGCCGAGGACATTCACAATCGAGCACGCCGCAAACACTAGAGAGGTCGCTGTTGAATGGGTGTTGACAGACGACAAGACGCGGCGTGCGTGGGCGAACGAGATCGACACGACGGAGCAAGGAGCGTACGCATGCGCACTCGCGGCTGTCGAACTAGTCGAGGGACTTGTGGCAATACATCGTGCGGAAACCAAATCGGGCGCGGACTACTATTTGGCCCCTCTTAATGTGGACGTGTCGGATTTAGAGAGCGCTTACCGGATCGAAGTATCAGGAACAGATCGGGGTGACTCGACGGAAATAAGGCGTCGTATGACACTGAAGATCGCACAAGCGCGGAAGGGAGCGAGCAATCTTCCTGCGATCGCAAGCGTAGTTGGATTTCGAGCTACCATAATTGAAGTCTCGAGAGTGATAGCCACATGAGTTGGTTGGAATTTCATCGCGAGAGTGAGCGGCTGGCGGTCGAAGCAGGCCTCCTCCGTCAGCGCGGTCAAACCTCCACAGCACGCGAGTTTTACGAGAAAGCTGCTCATGCGGAAGAACGCGCTTTGGATGCGCTGGAATTCGGAAAAGAACGCACGTTCGGGATTACCGCAGTGAGTGCAGTTTCACTCTACTTTAAAGCGGAGTTGCTGGAATGCGCTGAACGAATTGCACATCGAGAGCTAGCCGGAGCGCGATTGCCAAAGTTTGCGATCGAACAGCTGCGGGCGCTTCTTCACTCAATGTGGAGTGAAGAGATCCGCCGGGACGCGCGGGTCGGATTCGTGCGTGGTGAGGTGATCGTCTCGGTCAAAGGTGGCGAGGTGGTAGAAGGTGGCGCTCCATTAGACCTCATTATCGAAAAAGTGCAAAACGTTCAATCGCTCTTTTATCGCACTTTCGAGTTTATTCGACAAATGCCGCACCGAAAGCGCGGCGCGCCCAAACCCGAGATAGTCGAGTCATGTCGACCGTGGCTTTTTCAAACCGCCCCTGGCAGCTATCAGTTCTCTGTGGCCGTTCAA
>JBGTJY010000939.1:0-2465 GCA_041744855.1 Candidatus Hydrogenedentales bacterium | reverse complement strand
TCTTCGCCCCGACCGAAACCCATCGAAATGGGAGATTGCCACGACCGCGCGCAGTGCTTTAAGGCGCGCGCCTCGCAATGACGGGTTATTTTATGGGCTATTCCAGATAGCCCAAGTTCTTTAGATTATCTTCCATGCCTTCCATGCCTTGCTCGGACGTCGTCGGCTCGGCTCGGTTCTCGAAGATGAAGGCTTGCATTTGGCCGATTGTCGAGGCAAGTTTTTGGACCATGTCGAGGTGATCGATGTCCTCGGCGAGATTGTTCTGTTCGCCTGGGTCGGCGACCAGATCGTAGAACTCGACGGGCGCGTAGTCCCGCTTGTTGCCTTCGTTCGCGTGGATTAGTTTTTCTTTTTGCGTGCGGACGGCGTGGAGCACGATGCCTTCGAAATCGAGATGGGAATAGACGATTTCGCTTTCGGTATTTCCTTCCATCATATCCGGCGTAAACAGGCTGCGACCTTGCCACTTCTCGTACGTGGGCAGGCCCGCGAGTTGTGCGATGGTCGGCGCAAGATCAACGTGGCGCGCCATGTAGCGATTGGTCTTGCCAGCGAATTGTCCGCCTGGCAGCTTGATGATCGCCGGCACGAAAATTTGGTCGTCGTAGAGACTCAATCCGTGCCACCAGCCGCCGTGCTCGTAGAACTCTTCGCCGTGGTCCGCGGTGAAGACGATGATCGAGTTGTCGTAGAGGCCGCGTTCGCGCAATCCGTCGAAGAAGCGGCCGACGTGTTGGTCCATGTATTCGATTTCATAGGAATACGCGCGCTTGAACACGTCGAGAAGTTTGACGCCATCGATTTCTTTCTCCGGGTCGGGATTGCCCATTTGCGCGCGGGCGTAGCCTTTGCCGGGCCTATCCGGATCGCGGTATGGGTCGTGCGGGTCCATGTAGTGCAGGAACAAGAAGAAGGGCGAGTCGGCGGGGCGCTCGTCGCTGTCGATCCAACTGAGGCCGGTGTCGGTGACCACGTCCGCAGGCTGGTAGTAATCGGTGATGTTGATGCGATTGCCGAGCTTGCCGTTGACGATGTTCACGACTTTGCGGAGGATGTCGTAGAGCACGAGTTTTTCGGAGGACGGTTTCGCCCAGAAATAGAGATCGGGTTTCAGGTCGACGTAATCGACGTAGCCTTGGCCGTAGTTCCATACGCCAGCGATGTTCGGGTTGTTCGAGTAGCCCTTCGTGAAGTAGCCGCCGTCTTTGAGGACTTCGGGGAAGGTGCGTAATTCGTCGGGTAACGCGGATGCCTTGCCCGTGGCGGTGTGGGCTTCGGGATACATGCCGGAGAAGATTGTTCCGAAGGAGGCTTTGGTCCACGACGATTGCGCGTAGAGGTGTTGGAAGACGATCGAGTCCGAGGCGAGCTTGGTGATGTTTGGTGTCTTCGGTTGCGCGTCCTGGTTGTAGACCGATAAGTAATCGGCGCGAAGGGTGTCGACCGCGACGAGGATAATGTTGGGTCCCGCGCCTTTGGTTTGCGGATTAAAGCTGACGGGGAGGGGATTGGGTTTGTCGACGTTTGCCATGACGACGCCGCCGCCGATCACGAGCACGAATATCGCGATGCCCGCGGCGATGGCGCGTCCCCATCCGCCTTTGAGCAAATGGACAAGTCCGCCGCCTACGATGAGCGAGACCAGGGCGAGTCCGCCTGCGACGGCGGCGAGGGTCATGAAGTCGCTTGCCCCGAGTGGGTGCTCGCCGAGGACGTCGCGGCGGTATTTGAACATGCCGAGCGAGAAGGTTAGCAGCGCGAGCGTGCCGCCGAGGCAGAGGCCGAAGGTGACGCCCGCGGGGGCGAATCGGTTGAACAGCAAATAGAGGAAGACGAGCGCGGCGGCGATGCCGAGTCCGATTGGGGACAAGAGCACGCCGTAGACGATGGGCGCCCAGATGTACGCGGAGGCTTCTTGCAGATCGGTGACGAGGCGCATATGCCAGGCGGCTTCGCCTAGGCCGTAGAGCGCGCCGCCGATGAGGCCCGCGAAGATTCCCGCGAGGACGCAGGTTCCGAGTTTGCGGCGGTAGTCGCTTACTTGCTCGGGGCTCAACTGGATGGTGAGTTCTTCGTCTTTGCCTGCCGCGCGAACTGCGGCGATTTTCGCGAGGTACTCTTCTTTGTTGGGGCGCCCTACGAGCAACAGCAGCGGAATGGAGAGGAGCAGCGGTACTATCTCGCCGACCCAGTAGCCGAGGTGGCCCACGAGGAGGGCCGGTTCGGTGCCGTACTTCTCGCCGAGCATCATCATGAAGCCGGCTTCGCGGACGCCGTGCCCGCTAATCGTCGGGGTGAGCACCGAAGCGATGATGACGAGCGGGCTGGTCACGAGTATGTCCCACAAGGAAGCGGAGGCGCCGATGATGGCCATGGCGTTGCCGAAGAACATCAAGCAGATACTGATGTGGCCGACGAGGCCCCAGAAGACTGAGAGCAACAGCGCGCGGCGGTGCTCGCTG
>JBGTJY010000938.1:0-10882 GCA_041744855.1 Candidatus Hydrogenedentales bacterium | reverse complement strand
AGGCGCGTTCGTTGGTAGCGCTGCTTTTTAAGCGGCGCGATTCGTTGATGAAGCCGACGATACGACGCGCCGCTTGAAAAGCAGCGCTACAAATTACCGCCTTGCTGACTTTTTGGAATGCCCCGCAGGCAGGAATCTCTCAGCGTAACCCGGGGCTGTGAACTGACGGAGAGATTCCTGCCTGCGGGACTTTCCAAAAAGCTAGGTCAGACTGAACATCCCCCTAAATCCCCCTTCAAAGGGGGACTTTTCTCGCGACTTAAGTCCCCCTTTGAAGGGGGATTTAGGGGGATGTTGGTTGAGGCACGACTTTTTGGAGGCGCCCCTGCGCAGGAATGACGTTTGTCTTAGTCCCGCGCGGGCCGCTTTCTGAGGTACGGATCCTCGGCTTCGTTCAAGAGCAGTCCAAGTGCTCGGCGGAGTTCGCTTTTCTTTACGCGATTTTCGGGCTGGTCCGCGATGTTGGTCATTTGGTAGGGATCGAGCAGATCGTCGAATAGCCACTCCTTGCCGTCCGGGAACAACACGTACGTATGGTCGCGCGTACGCACACCACGGAACAGCGGCGCGGGATGATCCGCGCCCAGTGACGCGTTCTCCTTGGCGATGTGCATGATGAGCTGCGGCTCGTTGGGCGGCTCGACGCCGTAGATGATCGATCGCGATAAATCGCGGCCCTCGCACGATTCCGGCACGGCGATCTGCGCGGCGCCGAGCAGCGTCGGCATGAGGTCGATCGTCCCCACGGGCACGCCGAATCGTTTCCCGACCGGTTGAATCGGGCCGCCCCACGCGAGCAACGGTACTCGAATCGATTCGTCGTAGGGCTGGCGTTTGCCGTCGGCGTTGTGCGAGCCGAGCAGCGTGCCGTGGTCCGATGTATAGACGATGATCGTGTTTCCGCGAAGGCCGAGTTCCTCCACGAGCGTCATCAGCCGGCCGAGTTCGCGATCGATTGCGCTGACGTGCGCGTGGTAGCCGCGATACTGTTCGTCGCCGTCGCCGCTCCAAAGGCGCTGTTCTTGTTCCTCCTCGGTTCCTTCCGGCGCGACGTAGTTGTCGCGATACGGAAGAGACTCTGGCGGATACAACTCTTTCATGTCGTCGGGCGCGTCGAGATAGTCGGTATGTGGCGGATTCCAGGAGAGCATCAGCATGAAAGGCATAAGCGCGTGACGCCGCACGAAATCTTCCGCCTGATCGGTCATCAGCGTCGCGTTGTAACCCTCGGGTTTGCCGGTCTCGCCCGTCCCGGTGACAAATTCGCTGGTATCGAAATGCGTGTTCGTGTCGGACCACACAATGGATTCGTCAAACCCGTAGGGCATTGCGGTCGTGCCACCAAGATGCCACTTGCCGATGTAGCCGGTCGCGTAGCCCTTCGCCTTGAATGCATCGGCGATCGTGTATTCGTCGACACCGATTGGAATCTGATTATCAATTACCTGCGTCTGATTGGGCCAACGCCCGGTCATCACCATCGCGCGATACGGCGAACACACGGGATAATTGCTGATGCAGAGATCGAACGAAACGCCTTCCGCGGCTATGCGATCCATGCTTGGAGTTTTCATCGCGAACATCGCAGTGTGGCCCATCGAGTGCCAGCGGTGTTGATCGCTGAATGCGAAGATGATGTTCGGGGCCGAGAATGCATGGCTGGCAACGATGGACGAACCGAAGAAGACCAGAATTCGGAGGCGTACAAACTTACTTACTCTCATTGTATGTTTCCTTCCCGCTGTCGATTTTTTGAACGAGGCGTACTATACTCCGAACAGTCCTTCTTCGGAATGCTGTGTTCCCTTCCAGAGATAGAAAGTTTCTCATGCGTAAGATTCCTTATCCACATCCTGGCGAAATCCTATCGGAAGAGTTTCTGAAGCCAATGGGAATCACCCAATACCGCATCGCACAAGGAATCGGAGTATCTCAGCGACGGATCGGTGAAATCGTCGCCGGGAAGCGGGGCGTTTCCGCTGACACCGGCCTGCGCTTATCCAAGTTTTTCGGTATATCGGAAGGTTTCTGGATCGGGCTGCAGATGGATTACGATTCGGCCAAGGCGAAAGATCGAATCGCCGCGGAATTGGGAAAAATAAAGGCATGGCCTCGACGTTCTCCTCGCCCCAAGGCAAGTTGAGCCGCCTTCGGTCTGTCGGGAGTTCCCAGTCGTGCACTCAAAACCAGATGAAGCGTGCTAAGCTCTAAAACGAAGGCGTTTTGCGATGTCCATCCAAATGACGATAGCGGAAATTCAAGCGCAGTTTGATTCCGAATGGGTTCTCGTCGAGAACCCGCAGACGGACGATGCGCTTAATGTAATTGGCGGTAACGTGATTCATCACACTCCAGATCGCGACGAAGTGTATCGAATCGCAGTCTCCCTTCGTCCCGAACGCTCGGCCATCCTATTCACTGGTGAGATCCCTGAAGGTACAGCGGTAGTGCTGTGAGCCGCCATTTCGATCCGGACCGCGGACTCATTGTTGTTCCCTGCGAAGTATTTGGCCCATCTGGCAGCATGCTCTTGCGCCTGGCGCTCGATACTGGGGCCACAGGAACGATGATCAACGTAGGACCGCTCACGGTGGTTGGGTTCGATCCCTCGCTCGTTCCAGGCCGCGTGCAGGTAACAACCGGGCGCGGAGTCGAATTTGCTCCGCGAGTCATAGTCGATCGGATATTCGCTATGGGTCATCGACGCGATGGATTCCCAATCCTGGCGCATACATTGCCGACAAGTGCGGGAATCGATGGAGTTCTCGGGCTCGATTTTCTGTGGGGTCACATTTTGAACATCGACTTTCGCGATGGTGTTGTTACTCTAGAGTGATTCGCAACGAGGAGACTGCGCCAATGACCGCACACTACAAACCGGAAAACTACCCCTCGGTTTCGCCCTATCTCATCGTCGACGGCGCGGCGAAGACCATCGAGTTCATGACGCGTGCGCTCGGAGCCACCGAGATACGCCGCTTTCCCGCCGCCGGGGACAGGGTGATGCATGCGGAAGTCCGGCTGGACGATTCGGTGATCATGCTGGGCGACTCAGCGGAAGGCTGGCCGCCCGTGGCTTCGCATGTGCACGTGTACGTCAAGGATGTCGACGCGACTTATAAGAAGGCCCTCGCGGCTGGCGCGACGTCGGTCCAAGAGCCGGTCAAGAAAGACGATGCCGACAAGCGCGGGGGCGTGAAGGACCCGTGCGGCACGACTTGGTGGATTGCGACGAAAATGGAATAGATAGCTGCTGGCCCTGGAGATCAATACGTGAGCTTTGATTTACCGCTCCATCGGATGACGACGGAAGAAAAACTCTCTGCGCTAGAGGCGATTTGGCAAGATTTGTCGCGCACACCTGAGAGCATTCAATCGCCGCAGTGGCACGCTGAAGTTATGCGAGAACGCGAAGCGCTAATTCGCGATGGACAGAGCAGGTTCGTCGATTGGGAAGAGGCTAAGAAGAACATCTCCGACAAGCTTAAATCGGAGTAGAGATAGTCTGAATATGAGGTGGGTCCAATGGTTCGTGTGTGTCTGTTTCTGTCTTTTTTCATTGCATTGTCTGCGTTCGCGGCGGACGGACCAATCACGTATCCCGAATCGAAACGCATCGATCACACCGACGACCATCACGGCACGAAGGTCGCCGATCCCTATCGTTGGCTTGAGGACGATGTGCGGCAATCGGATGACGTGCGGGATTGGGTGACGCGGCAGAACGAAGTGACCTTCGCGTATCTGGAGTCGCTCCCCGAACGCGAACCAATTAAGCAACGCCTCACGGAGCTTTGGAACTACGAAAAAGTTTCGACTCCTTTCAAGTCGCGCGATCGATATTTCTTTCTAAAGAACGACGGGCTGCAAAATCAGTCGGTGTTATATGTGCAGGATGCCCTCGACGCGGAAGCGCGCGTGCTGATCGATCCGAATACCTGGTCGGCGGACGGGACCATCGCGCTGACCGGCACAGCGCTGAGCGACGACGGACGCTATCTCGCCTATGGCGTTTCGGAGGCCGGCTCCGATTGGCAGGGTTACCGCATTCTCGACATCGAGTCGGGCGAGACGCTGCCGGATCACGTGCGTTGGATGAAGTATTCCGGTGTGACATGGACCCCGGATAGCAAGGGCTTCTTCTACGGTCGATTCGCGCAGCCGAACGAGGGCGAGGCATTTCAAAGTCTGACGTTCAATCAAAAATTGTATTACCACCGCGTTGGCACTACACAGGAAAACGACGTGCTTGTTTACGAACGCCCCGATCATCCTGAGTGGGGGTTCGGCGCCGATGTGACCGGGGATGGGCGCTATTTGTTCATTTCGATATGGATTGGCACCGATGAGCGGAACCGAGTCGTGTACAAGGATCTCACCGAGCCGTACGGTATGCCACTCGATCTGGTCGATAACTTCGAGCACGAATACACGTTCATCGACAGCGATGGTCCGCTCATCTATTTCAAGACGAGTCTCAATGCGCCCAATCGCCGCGTGATTGCGATTGATATGCGCAATCCGACACCCGAGCGCGCGGGATCGCCGAGTGAACGATCACGCGAGATCATTCCGGAATCCACGGATGCGTTGCAGAGCATCGACCTGGTTGGAAACCTGTTCATGGCGACCTATCTTAAAGACGCGAAGACGGCGGTACGCGTGTATCAGAAGGACGGCACGAAGTTGCGCGACGTGGAATTCTCCGGTATCGGCACTGCCGAAGGGTTCAGAGGCAAAGCGAGCGACACGGAGACGTTCTACACATTCTCGAGTTTCGCCGTGCCGCCCAGCACCTATCGTTACGATGCGATCACGGGCGAAAGCCGCTTGCTGAGACGCGCCGAGGTCGATTTCGATCCCGCGGAATACGAAACGAAACAGGTCTTTTATTCGAGCAAAGACGGCACGCGCGTGCCGATGTTCATCACGCACAAGAAGTCGATCGCGCTCGATGGGAAGAATCCGACGCTGCTTTACGGATACGGCGGTTTCAACATCGCCGAGACGCCGGGTTTTTCCGTCAGCCGCCTCATGTGGATGGAACGCGGGGGGGTATTCGCGCTCGCCAACCTGCGCGGCGGCGGCGAATACGGCGAAGCCTGGCACAAGGCCGGCATCAAACAAAAGAAGCAGAACGTGTTCGACGACTTCATTGCCGCCGCCGAGTATCTCATCGACAACCGCTACTGCTCGCCGGACACGCTCGCGATTCAGGGCGGCTCGAACGGCGGCCTTCTTGTCGGCGCAGTGATGACCCAACGGCCCGAATTGTTCGGTGTCGCGCTGCCCGCTGTCGGCGTGATGGACATGCTGCGTTTTCACCAATTCACCGCGGGCCGTTTCTGGACCGATGACTACGGCTCGGCCGACAACGCCGACGAGTTCCCCGCGCTCTACGCCTACTCGCCGTACCACAACCTCCGCGAGGGCGTGAAGTATCCGCCGACGCTCATCACCACCGCCGACACAGACGACCGCGTCGTCCCCGGCCACTCCTTCAAATTTGCCGCCGCGCTGCAACGCGCCCAGGCCGACCCTAACGCGCCTACGTTAATACGCATCGAAACACGGGCGGGGCACGGAGCGGGTAAGCCGACGAGCAAGCGGATCGAGGAGATCGCGGATCAGTACGCGTTCGCTTTGCATCATTTGAAGGGGGATTGACGAGAACTTTTTCGACATTTCGGTAATGATTCCTACATGACCAATTCCCCACCCAGCATAGTGATTCTCGCCGGCCCGAACGGTGCGGGGAAAACAACTGTCGGCTCGCGGCTAATCGCGGAAAAGTTTCGACTATCTCACTTCGTGAACGCCGACGATATTGCTCGCGGATTGAACGTATTTGCGCCGGAAGAGGCTGCGGCGGATGCCGCGCGGGTCATGTTGACACGTTTGAAAGAGTTGGCGCGCCGCCGC
This sequence comes from Candidatus Hydrogenedentales bacterium, assembly GCA_041744855.1. Lineage (GTDB taxonomy): Bacteria > Hydrogenedentota > Hydrogenedentia > Hydrogenedentales > JBGTJY01. The sequence continues at coordinate 4,960 of JBGTJY010000938.1, read as the reverse complement.
GTGGACTTTGGATTCGAGACGACACTGGCCACACGTTCGTTTGCGCCCTGGTTGCGCGAATTGGTGAGCCGCGGATACCGAATCCATTTGTTTTTTGTCACTTTAGCCGCACCGGAAATCTCGATTTTTCGAGTCGCTGAGCGCGTACGCGCAGGCGGACATCATGTACCGGAAGAAGTCGTCAGACGTAGATTTGAGCGTGGCATTAGGAATTTCTTTGAATTGTATTCACCGATCGCAAGATCCTGGGAGGTCTACGACAACACCGCACAAGGACTTCCCGAATCCATCGCTTTTAAGCCAGAAGACGGCGAACATGTTATAATTTCTCAGGAAAAATGGAACCGATTCCAGAGCTACGTCGATGAACAACGGTAACGGGCAGGACCTCTCCGAAATCCTCAAGGACCGCGAAGGCATTCGCCAAGCGATGGGCGAGGCCGTCATGCACGCCATTTGGGTGCATGGGCGTCTTGGCAATCCAATTGCCACGTGGGAAGACGGTAAGGTTGTCGTGCGGCATGTCACGCAGGAAGAGATGCGCCGCTGCGAAGCCGTGCTTGGCATTACGAATCCTGACACGCGGATCGATCCCGAGTCGTCGACGTCTTAACCCGCCCGGAATCCTACCTCCGGCGATCCTCAGCGACCTCCGCGGTCGGCCGCAATCACCGGAATTTCGCGGCGCGTTTCTCTAAAAACGCGGCCACCGCCTCTTTGTGTTCCGGCGTTTGGTATGCCGCGTCGAGCGCTTTCAGTTCGCGCGATTGCACGGCCTTCAGATCGCTCTCGGCGAGGTTCTGCGTGAGCAACGCCTTAATCATGCGGAGTTGCGGGTCGGGGTTTTCGGCCATGCGTTGCGCGAGTGCCACGGCTCGCTGCACAAGTTCCTCCGCTGGCGCGATGCGATCGGCGAGTCCCAGCGCGTGCGCCTCCTCGCCGCTGTAGTCGCGGCCCGTCAGCGCCATTTCGCTGGCGATGCCGAAGCCGACGCGTTGCGCAAGGAAGTGACTCGACGCGAGCTCAGGCACGAGGCCCATCTTAATGAAGCCCAGGCGAAACTTGGCCTGCGGGCACGTCATGATGACGTCCATCGGCAGCGTCATCGTGAGGCCGACGCCAATCGCGACCCCGTTAATCGCGGCGACGATCGGTTTCGATTCGCGGATGAACCCGACCCAATCTTTCGTGCCGAGGAGGCTCGGACGTTCGCCGCCGGATTGCTTGTCGTCGATGCCTTTCTGAAACACGGCGCCGATGTCCGCGCCGGCGCAAAAGGCCTTGCCAGTCCCGGTCACGACCATGGCGCCGATTTCCGGCGCGGCATTCGCACGTTCGATCGCGTGGAACAGTGCGTTGCCCGTTTCGGGGTCGAGCGCGTTCATGCGTTCGGGCCGGTTGATGGTGATGAGCGCGGCCGCGTCGTTGGTTTCGTATCGCACGCGATCGGATGTGGACATGATGGAAGCCCCTTCAAGCATGACAGTTAGGTTTCGTGACGGGGAGTATAATCCCTTCATCGGCGAGCAGAGTAAGGGTTGCCCATTCGAAGCGGAGTTCGACATGCCCCGAAAGAGAGAACGATGGCCAATTTCGTGCGCGTTCGTACTGAGCCATCTCGCGTGTGGACTGTGCGGCCTCGCACAAGATGTGGAGAAGACCGGCGAGGTCGTGTACGAGCCGCCGGTAGGTTTCATTCTGATTGGCCAAGTACTGAACGACGCTGGCGCGCCGATCCCCGAGTTCGAGTACCGCTACGGGTTCGGGAAGAAAGTAATTCGCGGCGAGCATCCCGGGCCGAGCGGTGACCTGCCCCGTTGGACGCCTGTCAGCCACCCGGAGGGAAAGTTCGAGATTCGAATGCCACCGATTACGTGGGACCGATTGGGCGGCCTAACCCTCATTATGGGCGCTCCCGGATACGTAAAGACGTTTCACTTCGTTGAGTACACACCAGAAAAAGTAGTACCTGGGCTACGCGTCGTTCTGGATAAAGCGGCGATTGTTGAAGGTCACATTGTTGACGAACGGGGTTATGGCGTACAGGGCGCACACATTTGGGAGGGTGGAGTTGCCCCAGCTGGACACCACGGCAGAGAGGGTCACATTGCGGAGACTGACTATACCGGCCGATTTCTCCTAAATCGGCTTTCGCCAGGCGCGCACAAATTCGGCGTGATGCACGCAGCTCATCCGTCGACGACGTTCGACGTGCAGCTCAGCGCTTCTGAGACCAACTACCTAACGCTAACTATGCCGACCGGTTCGACGTTAAGCGGGACGATGAGGTTCGGTGACGAGCTCCAAATGGACGGGCGTGTGGGCGTCGACACAAGGGAACAAGACAAGGGGGACCAGGTAACGGAAGGGACATTTTCAATCAACGGAATTCCGCTCACTGAGACCTATGTACACTTCACGGCGGATCGGGAGGAGTCAACCGGCGAGGAGTCGCGTTGGTTGATTCGAAAACAAATCGACTTTGCGAACGAAGGAAATACCAGAGAAGAGATTCAGTTTCCCGCCGGTACCGCGACACTATTGGGCAATATTGTGCGAGACGGGGAGGGAATTTCTTGTCTACTTTATGCCGTTCTCGAGGATGTACCAGATTACCTCCAGATTGAGGCTCGTTCGAACGAGCAGGGAGAGTTTCAGATCTCCGAATTGCCAGCGGGTAAATGGCGAATTAGTGTCCAGCAGTACGATAGCGAATCGGGTTCCTACAAGTATTTCGGTGAGATTTCGACTCAGGCCGGCGAGACTTCGCGCCTGCTGGCGGACCTAGTTCAATTTCGACCCTAGCGAGTTCAAGCGGCGTGCAGGTCCGCGCAAGGACGTCGGCACGTGTGTCATACTATCTTTGTAGCGTGAAGGCTCGCCGCGATCCAATCCGCCTAATTGAAACTTTCGATGTCCCCGTAAATTGAGTTCGCACAGCCAATTATGGTTACCGTCGAGAAATGCCGCCGAAAGCTGGGCCCGGGCGTCGAGTTTTTTTGTGAGCGGTTTCACGCCGAGGCAGGGGCGCACGTTGCGCTGTGGGGGCCGAGCGGGTGTGGCAAGACTACGCTGCTGAATCTGGTCACTGGGCTCCTGCTACCCGACTCCGGCACGGTTACCGTGGACGGCACGGCGATTCAGGGTATGGGCGATAGTGCTTTGGACCAATTCCGCGGCGAACGGTTCGGCTTTGTATTTCAGACGTTTAATCTCTTGAAGCCGTTCACGGCGCTGCAAAACGTCATGCTCGGCATGCGCTTCAGCGACACGCAGCCGCAACGCGAGTGGAAACCACGCGCGACGGATTTGCTCAAACGCGTGGGCTTGGGCCATCGGATTCACAGCAAGCCCACGACGATGAGCGTGGGGGAGCAGCAGCGCGTCGCGATTGCGCGGGCGCTTGCGAACAAGCAGAAGATCATCGCCGCCGACGAGCCGACGGGGAGTCTCGATCCGAAGACGGCGCGTAGCGTAATGGACCTGTTGCTCGAGTTGTGCCGGGAAGAGCGCGTGACGCTGCTGATGGTCACGCACGATCGCGCGCTCGCGGATGAGTTGCCAGAGCGTTTCGACTGCACGAATCTCGCGCGCGAGGTATCCGCGTGAGTCTTTGGCACATCGCCTGGCGATACCTGTGGGATAAGAAGCTGACCACTAGCTTGACGATCCTTTCGGTCGCGCTCGCGGTGGGCCTCATCTCGACCGTGCTCACTCTACGCGACGAAACGAAGCAGCGCTTCGAAGAGGAACAACTGGTCTACGACATCGTCATCGGCGCCGCGGGAAGTCCTCTGCAGTTGGTGCTCAACGCCGTGTACTACCTCGATCGTCCGACCGGCACGATACCCTACGAGGCGTACGAAAAAATTGCGCAGCATCCGAACGTGACCTCGGCGTTTCCCATCGCGCTCGGCGATACGCTCGGCGAGTATCGCATCGTCGGAACCGTGCCGGAGATGTTTGAATTCCCGTGGATCAGCCCGGTCACCGACGAGCCGCGTTACCCGTTCCACCTTGCGGAAGGTGGGCGCATGTTCACGCCCGGCACGATGGAAGCGGTCGTCGGCTATCTGCCCGCGCGAAATCGTGGACTGAAAATCGGCGACGAATTTACGGGATCGCACGGCGGTCTGTTGCCCGGCGAGGACGACCCGCACGCGGGAGACGCGTACACCGTGGTCGGCATTTTGGAGCCGTCCGGTACGTCGAACGATCGGGCCATATTTGTGCCGCTGGATTCGGTTTGGGCGATTCACGGGACCAAAGAGGAAAGCGACGAAGGCGCGGCGCACGAACACGGGGAGAACGTCTCCGCGATTTTGATCGATCTTTATAGCCCGGTTCAGCAGTTTACGTTTCAGCGTGAAATGATGGATGAATACGGCGTGACGGCGGCAGTGCCGATCCTCCAGGTGCGCTATCTCTACACGCAGATTCTCGAGCCGGCCGTTGCGCTCCTGAAAGGCGTCGGTTACATCATTGTGGTCATTTCCGCGCTGTCGATTTTGATCGGGCTCTACCTGTCCATCATCCAGCGCAAACGCGACCTCGCGATCATGCGCGCGCTCGGGGCCGGCGCGCCGGAGATTTTCGGCGCGGTGCTCATCGAGGCGTTCCTCGTGACGATCATCGGCATCGCGTGCGGCTGGGTAATCGGCAAGGCCACGTCGTTTACGCTTGCGCAGTACATCAGCCGCGAATATGGATTCACGATCAGCGGCCTATCGACGGGCTTCGAGGAGCTGCAGTTTTTCGCCGCGGTCTCGGTGGTCGGTCTTCTCGCGGGCATCCTTCCCGCGTGGCAAGCCTATCGCGTTGACATCGCCCAGGACCTCGCCGCGAATTAAGAGTTCGAAATCCGTCGTAGGGGCGGTTTGGGAACCGCCCCAGTGCAGCGCGCGGAACCCGCGGGCATTTCGGGAACCGCCCCTACGCGCGAACGCGCGATGAACCGGCG
>JBGTJY010000937.1:0-6981 GCA_041744855.1 Candidatus Hydrogenedentales bacterium | reverse complement strand
CCGTGCGGTCCGGGTCGTCGCGAAACGACGGGTCGCGGCCTCGTTGGGAGTCGGAGTGGCCGGCTGGGCGTTGGCCGTGTTTTTGAGTATTGTACTTTATATACCTAGTTATCGATTGCGCGCTTATGAGCGCGAAATCGCCGCAGGCACACTCGACAATCATGAGGCCGTGGAGCGATTGGCGCGCACGCGTTGGCCGTATTATCCAGCGTTGGAGGCGTTGGGCGCCGCGAAGATTTTGCAAGGCGAATTCGACGCGGCGGATGAAGCCTACGAACGGGCGCATCGCGGTTTGGACAGCGGCCGCGTTTGGTACTACCACGGGCTCGCGGTGGAGTCGTTGGGGGACCGCGAGCGCGCCAGGGAGATGTACGAAGCGTGTCTGTGGCGTTGGCCGCGGGACGAGGTTACTTGGGAGCGATTGTTGGGAGTCGTGCCCAGCGACTTGCGCGAGCCGTATCGTGAAGAAATGCGGCGGTGGCTGGGGGACGATGCCGTCGAGCGGCTTTTTTAGTGCGAAGGGACAAGGACGTCCGCCCGCTTGGATGAAACCGTCTGATATGATCGGATAGACCTACAAATAAAGAGCAAGGTAAGCGCATGAACTCCCATCTCTTCTGGTTCACATTCTATTCAGTAGACAATCTGCCGTGCTCACTCCGATAACCGTTCTTCTCGTGCTGGCGGCCGAACCGTTGCGGCTCATGCCGCTGGGCGATTCCCTATCTCACCCGAGTCCGGGATCCGCGCGGTATGTCGTCCGGCTCTGGGAAATGCTTCAAGCGTCTGACAGGGAATTTCTGTTCGTCGGCAGCGGCGTGGCCACATACCAAGACATTACCGTGCGTCACGAAGGTCACAGCGGATGGACCTCCATACAGATCGCGGACGGGATCGAAACGTGGATGATGGAGTCAAGCCCCGATCTCGTCGTTTTTCAGATTGGCCACAATGACGTTCGCTTCAACCGGGACCCATTCTCGACGTTGGAAGATATCGAAGAGACGATCCTGAAGATTCAGGAACAGAACCCGCGGGCAACCGTGCTGCTCGCTGAAGTCGTCCGGACAGTCGAGGGAAAACTGAACATGTTCAGTGTTCCCTATAACGACCTCATCGACGTGATCAACCCATGGCTTCCTGCGCTGGCGCACGATCTCACGACCCCATATTCACAAGTCATTTTTGTTCCATTCGACGATTGGAATCCTGATATTCACACCGTAGTCGGCGATGGATTGCATCCGAATCCCCAGGGTGAGCTTCTCATGGCCTCAGCCATGTTCGATCGGATCGATGCATTGCGCCTGACGCACCAGGTACCGGCGCTTGGACCGCTCCCTTTGAGTATCGCGGTATTGACGATCCTCCTCGCTGGGATGAAGCGAACGCGGGATCGATGGCGGTAACGCCCATCAATGTGCTGTTGCTGGCCGAGGATCCGCTTGTCGGCGGCATTACGTCGTACGTTCTGTCGATTGTCGAGGCTTTCCGCGGAGATGCGCGGTTTCGTTTTTTCATTGGCGCGTTTCCGGCTTGGCAGGGTGAGCCTAGTCTTGTAGCGCGCGGAGCCGAATCGGGGATCGATGTGCATCTGTTTCCCATGTCCGGCACGTTCGACATTCGCGTGCTGGGGCGCTTGCGGCGGTACTGCGATGAGAATCAGATTCATGTCGTGCACACGCAGGGCTATCGTTCGACGTTGATCGCTGCGTTCGCAAGGCTTGAGCGACCGATCATCAACACGTGCCACGGAAAACTCGTTGCGCCGACACGGCGGCTCGAACGTTGGGAGCGAATGAACCTTTGGGCGATGCGCAAGCACCGCAAGACCATCGCTGTATCCGAATTCGTGCGCCAGTGGCTGATCGGGCATCAATTCGAGCGCGAGCGCGTGGTGACGGTGCACAACGCGTGTCGCGCGCCGAAAACAGCGCAACAGGACGTGCGTTCCGCGCTCGGCCTGCGCGACGACCGCTACTTGATTTTGTATGCTGGGCGTTTGGTTGCGGGCAAAGGACTTTTCGAATTGTTCGACGCGACAACCGACATGGCCAACACAACGTTGCTACTACTCGGAGACGGTCCGCTGAAAAAGGAACTGAACGAACGCGCCGAGCGTAACCGCATCGATGCGCGATTTATTGGACCGGTGGATGACGTGGCGCCGTACTTCGACGTGGCGGACGTGGTCGCGTTGCCGTCGGAACTCGAGGCGATGCCCATGGCGCTCGTCGAAGCGGCGGCGCATGGCCGCGCGGTGGTGGCCACTCGCACCGGGGGAATACCCGAGATCGTGGACGACGGCGTGACGGGTATCCTGACATCGGTCGGCGACGTACCGGCGTTGCGCGATGCGCTTGTCGCGTTGCGCGATCGCGATCGGCGCGACGTGATGGGCGCGGCGGCGCGAGAAAAATGGCGCAGCGAATTCACGCTGGACGCACTCGCGCGGAATATTGCGCCGATCTATTTGAGCATGGTCTGACACCGTGCGCGTCCTCATGGTGTGTCCGCATGTACCGTATCCGCTCGATAACGGCGGGAGCATACGGACTTTTCACATTGCGACCGGTCTTGCCGAACGTCACGAACTGCGGCTGCTCGCCATGACGGCCAGCGAGCCGCCGATGGAGACGCGCACGGCATTGGAGAGCGTGTTTCGCGAAGCGACTTACATCACACATCGTCCCAATCGCGCGCTTTGCGCAGCACTTGGCGTGGCCGGGAAGCCATTTGCGTTGCGGTGCTACTGGTCCGACCGCGTGCGCGCCACAATTGAACGCGCAGCCGGCGATTCCGACGTCGTTCTTTTCACGAGCTTGCACACGGCGCAATATGCCCTCGAACAATGGCCGCCCTATGCCGTCGATTCGCAGAATGTCGAACACGTTCAATGGCGGCGCTACGCCGAACTCACGCGCAATCCCTTCGTCCGCGCGTATTGCCTGCGCCAATCTGCACTCCTCCGCAAGTGGGAGCGCCGTATGGTCGGTTCCGTCGATGCGATGTTCGCCTGCTCACCGATCGACGCGGCGTTGCTGGGCCCGGAAACCATCGTCGCCCCGAATGGAGTCGATCTGACGCCTGGCATTCATCGCAATCCCGAACCGGCCACGTTCGTCTATATCGGCGACATGGGCTGGCGACCGAACATTGACGCGGTGCGTCACTTCGCCACGGCGATATTTCCGCAAATTCTCGCTAAAATCCCAACAGCACGATTCGAAATCGTCGGGAAAGATCCACCGAATTCGGTTTCGGCGCTCGCGAATGAACACATCGCCGTGACGGGGCGCGTCGATTCGGTGTCGCCGTATTTGTCACGCGCGACGGCGCTCGTCGTTCCGTTACGAAGCGGGAGTGGCACACGCATCAAAATTCTCGAAGCCTTCGCGGCGGGCGTTCCGGTAGTCTCGACCACCATCGGCTGCGAAGGACTCGAGATCGCAAATGAAAAGGAACTGTTGATCGCGGACACGCCCGATGCATTTACCGCCGCTTGTCTACGCATCGCGCGCGAGCCAGCGCTTGCCGAACGTCTCACCCAATGCGCCGCCGAATTGGTACGCGCTAAGTACACGTGGCAACACACCGTCGACGTGATTGAGCAGACGCTGATCGCGATCACGCCATGAACACCAACGAACTCATTTCCGTGGTCTTGCCCGTCTGGGCCAGAGACAATCCGCAGCACTTCACCCAAGCCGCGACGAGCATCCTCAAGCAATCGCACGCGAACCTGGAACTGATTCTTGTCCAAGACGGTCCGCTGCCAGGCAAACTGATCGAGGCTTTGAGTCAAATCGCATGTAACGATGCCCGCGTTTCCTGCATCGCGTTCGAAACCTCGCGCGGTCCATCCGCCGCCCGTAACGCGGGGATTAAAGTCGCTCGCGGCAAGTACATCGCGTTTCTCGACGCGGATGACGTCGCCGCGCCGGAGCGAATCGCGCGGCAACTCGCGTTTATCGAATCGGAGGGCCTGGACGCGTGCGGCTCCTGGTATCGCGTCATTGGCGACGACGGGGCGTCGCGATCGGAACGGCGATTGCCAGTCGACGAATCGCGCATTCGCCGAACCGCCGCGCTGGTGAATCCGATTGGCAACTCGATGTTATTCGGCCGAGCCGAGATTTTCACCCGTGTTCGGTATGACGAAACGATCCGGTACGGCGAAGATTACGATCTGAACCTTCGCATGCTCGAGGCAGGGTTGAAGCTCGGCAACCAACCTGAGTTTTTGGTCGACGTGCGCGCGGGGACGGACTTCGTCAATCGGCGTTGGGGGTGGACCCCTTTTCGGAGCGATTGCCGCAATCGAATGCGCGCGCTTGGGCTCGCGCCGATCGGCCGGCGGGTACTTATGTTGGCGCCGGTTGGGTTGTTGCTTGCGGCGCGTTTGATGCCGCCGGTGGTACTTCGTGCGGTATATGGATTGCGCTCGATGTTGAGGATTGAGTGAGACTGGATTGGGGTTGGGTGGGAGTTATGGGAGTGGTGGGGAATTGCGTGTTGAGTCTGATTTCCATGGATTGACACATCTGTTCGATGGTTTGTCCCGCCGAACTGACGGTCACTTTCCTTGGGGCTCGATTCACTTATAGTCGGCGGAATCGGACGCGTCAGTTGCCGGCCGCTAGTTTAGCACCGACTGCCGTTATCTCTGCGCACTGCATCAAGTGGATGATCTCGCCGGCTTCGGCCTCTATCCAGCCCGCGAGGCCGCCGATGGTCGCTTGTGTTGCAATCCCCTCTGAATCGGGGCCGGTCTTCAACGATGACCTCGAGCCTCATGGGCCCGATTGCACATCGAATCGGATTTGCGAGGAGAAGCGAAAAAGGATGAAGTGCTGCCGGGCCTTCCCGCCGATAAATCGGAAGTCTTCCCCAGCGGCAATCCGGTCGAAAACCGATTTACAACGCCGCTCTTTCGCACTCATCAGCAAATGTCCTTCCATGGAAGACCTCCTTCATCAGGTCTTCCAACGTGACATTTCTAATGAGTCGAGTACATGACATTATCAGCGAGTCGCGACACTCTTTGTAAAATCCCTTGCTATTTCAGGATAAAAAGGGTATACAGATGGACTTTGTCCTTTCCGTCTTTCTCTTGAACCTAAGTGTAGTAAGCTACTTGGGGATTCAGCTTTGAACTCGCCTCGCGTCTTGCTCTATTACGAGCAAGCCTCGGGCGAAGTTGTCAATAGTTTCCGTAGCTACCTATTAGAGAATTTCGCGATTCTTGAGCATTGTTCCGCGTCGTCGCACGCAGAGAATGACCTCCAAGAACTAGTTAACCTCACCCGCACCAATGTTGTCGACTTGATTCTGCTAGTCCTCAGCAGGGTATCTACGGCGGAAGATATCGCGCTTGTTCGCCGGATTTGTTCTCATCCAGAAACCCTTCCACCCGTCGTCGCCTGCATCGCGGAGGACCATCCACGTAGTGTTTTGGAAATCTTGACTGCCGGCGCGGCGGATTTCATCGCTCCACCGCTGACTCGCGTCAACATTCTTCCCCGGTTGTGGCGTTTAGTTTCGTTCACCCGGCAAGACGAAGCGGCGCAGAATCTTAAGGTCTCCCTTGGCCTCAGGCATTTGCTCGGAACCAGCCCGCTTCTACTCGATGAGATTCAGAAGTTGCCGAAAGTCTCGCGCAGCGACGCGAGTGTACTCATCTCTGGCGAGACCGGCACGGGTAAAAGCGCGGTGGCGAGGTCAATTCACTACTTGGGTCCGCGTGCGGAAAAACCGTTTGTGCCGGTTTCCTGCGGCGCCATTCCGAACGAGTTGGCCGAGGCCGAGTTTTTTGGACATGCACGCGGTGCTTTTACGGGCGCCGAAATTGAGCGTCCGGGTCTGGTGCAAGCGGCCAATGGGGGAACGCTCTTTCTGGATGATGTCGACTGTCTTTCGATGTCGGTTCAAATGAAGCTTCTCCGGCTGCTTCAAGAAAAAGAATACCGATCGGTCGGATCGAGTCAGAATCGCATCGCCGATGTCCGTTTTATTGCCGCCACGAATGTGCCCCTCGAGGGCGCCGTGGAGAAAGGAACTTTTAGAAAAGACCTTTACTATCGCCTGAATGTCATATCGCTAAAGCTCCCGCCGTTGCGCGATAGGCGGGAAGATATTCCGCTCTTGGCGCGCCATTTCGTTCAGAAACATTCGCGTGAAAATCCGGATAATCCCTATCGGATCGTGGCGGATGCCATGCAGCGACTCGTTGTGTATTCGTGGCCAGGCAACGTGCGACAGCTGGAAAATACGATTGCCGCAACGCTTGCGTTATGTACGGGAACGGTTATTGGTATCGAGGACTTGCAGATGCCGTGCGAGGATTCTGCCAACGACGAGCCGTTTCATGCCGCGAAGGCGCGGGTGGTCGCGCAGTTCGAATTGCATTATATCAAAGGGCTTCTTGCAACCTACGACGGGAATATCAGCAAAGCGGCCCGGGCTGCGCACAAGAATCGGCGCACATTTTGGGAACTGATGCGCAAACACAAAATCGACGCAACCTGTTTTCGACCGCACCTTTAGGACCTCCTCAGCACTTAGCTACTCGGCCATTCTGCCGCCGACCTTAGGCTTAATTTCTCCTACCCTTAAGTCCAGTGCCCATGCGATTTCGATTTCCGCAAGTCGCTTGCCTAGGACAAAACTAGCCTAGTTCCGAGGGCCCCCGTCGCGCAGTCCAACGGCTTAGCTCCCGGCACGCGTCTTGCACACCGCGCGTCATCAATTCTCAGCATGGGGCATTCGCATGCATCCCCGCGACATTCGCGTGAAACTTGCGGCCTATCTTGCAGCCCATCCGGATTCTCGGGACTCGCTGGAAGGGATTGCGCGATGGTGGATCTTGGAACAAGACATCAAATACTCCCTTGAGGAAGTTCGAAACGCGCTGGACGAACTCGAACGGGATGGTCTCGTGGAAAAAGTCGGCGCTACTAGATCTGAGTACCGGTCCACAGG
>JBGTJY010000936.1:0-2757 GCA_041744855.1 Candidatus Hydrogenedentales bacterium | reverse complement strand
TCCAGGCCGCCAAACGCCGCGCCCGAGGATTCACCCGCCTGTCCACCATCAAAACCGTCATCTTCCTGATCGCCGGCAAGCTCGACTTCCACGCGATCAACCCGCATGCCTCGCAACCCACTTGAAATTCAACAGAGCCTTAAAGTTACATCCGAGGAGTTCAAAATCGTGCTAGTTGTGCAACGTAACGGGCAGTCTTAGGGTTCGCTGGACGGACCGGGTGGATTGCCTGTCGGCAAATCTGGCAGCAGCGGCTGTTTGCATGCTCGAATGTCGCGTGACCCCGGAGAAGACGCTGTTTCCCGACGATGCGGTGGCCCACACGAGGCAGTTACCGCAAACTGGCGGAGATGATGGAGGCGACGTGGCTGACACCGTTCACGCCCGGATCTTCTACAAGCATCAGAAGGACGTTCCGACAGTGCGCGGCGTCTAGAACCGCTGGATACGGACGGAGCGTGTGCGCGAACCGAGCTGGTCGCCAACTTCTTCGATCTCGCCATCGTGGAATCGAGAACACATCGCCGACCGGTAACGCCGGCATAACAAGCGTTGCGCTGCTGCCCTAGCCTGACGGAAGGGAACGAGAATGCTGACGAAGTACATTGCCGAGACTATGACCCGACCGATCGAGCAGGCCGCATGCCTACCGGGCTTCGCCTATAACGATGAATCATTTATGAGGCTCGAAGGCGAGCGCATCTTCAGGCGAAGCTGGGTAAGCATCGGCTTCGCACACCAGGTCGGCCCGCCGGGTCACGTGCTGCCGACCCGTGTGGCGGGCCAGCCGTTGATAATGGTTCGCGGCCTAGATGGCCAGCTCCGCGTCTTTCACAATGTTTGCCGTCATCGGGGCGCTCAGCTGGTGACGGCCGAGGGCGCGCAGCCTATGAAAGTGATCGCCTGTCCATATCATCGCTGGACGTATGAACTGGATGGGAGTTGCCGCATTGCGCCATTTTGGTATCGAAACGAGCGAATCGCGCTGCGCCCGGCGCCCGACGACGATTACGGACTGATAGAGGTCCGCGCCCGGGTGTGGCTCGACATCGTGTTCGTCGATCTATCGGGCACCGCTCCGCCCTTCGAGGAAATCATCGCGCCACTCGCGGCCAAATGGGGCACGACGACGATGGCGCCCCTCAATCAAGTAACGACATGCGAATGCACGATCCCAGCGTACTGGTAGCTCGTTGTAGAGAATTTCCTCGTCTCATATCATTCCGCCAGTGTCCACCCGCAGCTCGGGCCAATGAGCGTTCATATCGCCCATGAACAACTTCGCTTGTCCAACGATATTATCGGCCAGCGCTCACACGATGCGGCGGTGAATAAGCCACGAAGCGGAGCGATACCGGTCATTCCCGAGTTGGCACGATCCCTCGGCGCCGATGACGAGACCTATTGCTTGTTTCCCAACACGCTCGTCTTCGCGCAGCGCAGCTTCTTCTCGGTCCGCACGATTCTGCCGCGTGCGGTCGATTCCGCATTCGAAATGAACGCAGTCTACGTGTCGGAGGAGACCACCGTTGAAGAATTCGGGGCGGACCGCCAGCGGATAAAAGAGGCGATACGCTTGGTCAACCAGCAGGACGTCGAGATCCTTTCGAGGCTGCAGGCGACGCGCGGTTCGATTGCCGTAGATCGCGGCCGCTTCGCTCCAGAATGGGACTTCATGTCTCATCAATTTCAGATGCGAATCGCCGAAGCTTTGCGCGCTTGAGCTTTCCGTCTTGGAAATGTCCTTCGAGTTACTTGCAGATCATGAGCGAGGCGATGGATGTCAAAGGGAAGAAAAAGACTCGCGGTGTTTGTCGCCGGCACAACCCGCGTGATCTTGCGGCCCTGCGCGGGAACACCTCGTCGCGAACGAGTGGCGGCGGGCTAGCTGGCCGACACACGACTTGTGGCGTACCGCTAAGTGGCAGCCGTAATCTCGATCTCCAACAGCGCGTTGGGGTCGAAGAAACCAGCAATCACGCACGTCGTCGCGCAGGCGTGCCCGCCGAGGCGAGCATGCAACCGTAGCTGCGCAGGCGCCACCTGATCAGGGCTCCTGCAATACATTCGCGAATACACCACGTCCTTCCATTCGAGATTGGCGCCCGCAAGCATGCCGTCGATGTTCAAGAACACCTGTTCGGCGTGGCGCTCAGAATCATCGGCGGGGACTGAAATCCCGGAGGAATCGCGTCCCATCTGCGCTTGAAAGAATGCGAGGTCCCCCGACAGCACGGCATGTAACCCCCCCGGATTGGCCCAAACGCCGGGCACCGACACTCGCCGGCGGGGGCCGACGGCCAATTCCGCGTCGATCTTGATCCATGGATCGTGTCCGACCCGATCGGGGTCGTTCGCGCCTGCCAGCACCGACGCGGAGACAAAGTCGCCGGTGCGTAAAAGGTCGGCGCGCGATCGGCGGAAATCGACGAGATCGATGTCCGCCCGGGTGATGTGTTGGTGCATGCGGACAACGTCAGCGAGTCCCGTGCACTCGGGCCACGCACTGCGCACCGCATCGATGGCACAGGCAAGATTTCGATACGCGGACCGGCTTTGAGTGAAAAACCGCGACGCGCCATTCGTGCCGGGAGGCTGGTCACGCGGGGTCTCGTCTAGCAACGCACGCTCTGGAACGACCCCACTGACGAAGATCGTCGAACCGACGCGCGTCGCTGTCGCCCACGGGCTTAAATCGCCGCGCCCCGTTGGCGCCACGTGCATTTTTGTTCCACGATCCGCCGCGATGGCTTCGAT
>JBGTJY010000935.1:0-2927 GCA_041744855.1 Candidatus Hydrogenedentales bacterium | reverse complement strand
CACGGGCGGCACGCGTTGTGGCGCGATTTCTAACGGCATGCGGGCGGGTACGTTTCGTCGGGGTTCATGTGCATCGCGCCCGTCTGGCGGTGTGGTCACAGCTCCAGACCTCGCGCGAATTCGCAGCGCCGTGTCGTCTGGAGAGATTCCCGCCTGCGCGGGAATGACTCGTTAGGGTCATGGTTCAACTCTAGCGGAGACGCGGTAAGTAGGTCAAACACAATGGGATACGCACTATTCACAGGCACCTGTTTTTGACCATGATCTTGCGTCCGTGTTAGACTTCAACGCTGCGAAAGTACTTGGAGTTTTGATGTGACCAAAGCGCCCGACAACGCCGTGAATCGTCTGCTGCATTGGCAGCGGGGCGAGTCGCGCGGCCCGTTGCGCCTGACCGTTTTCCCGACCAACATCTGCAACATCGAGTGCAAGCATTGTTGGCAGCGCTGGGCGGATTACGACAAGACGTACAAGAGCGAGATGTCCGACGAGCGCTTGCTCAAGCTCGTGGACGAGGCGCACGAAATCGGCGTGCAGGAGTGGTACTTCGTTGGCGGCGGCGACTCGATGGGCCGCGGCAAGACTGTGATGCAGATGTGCGAGAAGATTCGCGCGCTCGGCATGAACGGCGGCATTCATACCAACGGCACGCTGTTCCGCCCGGGGATGTTCGAGAAGCTGATCGACATCGGCTGGAAACTCATCTGGGTCAGTCTCGATGGGCCGAACGAAAAAATCAACGACTACATTCGCAGCCGCGGCTTCAAGAAAGCGACGGATAATCTTAAGCGTCTCGCCGAATTGAAAAAGGAACGCGGCGCGGAGTTTCCCAAGGCGGGCATCTATTGCACGTTGACGAATCTGACCTTCGACAAGATCGTCGACTTCGTCGAGCTCGCGCACGAATGCGGCTGCAACGAAGGCGTGAACATTTCAGGCCTCATTGTGGAAGGTCCAGAGAGCGCTGAATTCGAACTGTCACCCGAGCAAAAGGCAGCCTTGCCGGGACATATCGAGGCCGCGATCGTGCGCGCGGAAGAGCTCGGCATCAACACGAATTTCCGCACGTATCTCGACGAAGAGCTGCTGCACGACGGCATGGACATGCACCGCGGCTACCAGTACGCCAAAGTGCCGGGCATCGCGGGCGCGATGTGCTACGAACCCTGGACAAGCATCTCGCTATTGCCCGACGGCAAGCTCGGCCCGTGTTGCGCGTTCTACGACGACAACGCGGTCTCCATCAAAGAGACGAGCCTGGTTGAGGTGTGGAACGGGCCGTACATGACGGCGGTGCGCGAAGGCATGCTGAACGGCAACCCACCGGCTTACTGCAAGCGTTGCCCCTCGAATTTATTCATCGTGAAAGAGCGACACCGCGAAACATTCAGCAACGTGCTTCTCGAACAGAACCAACTGCAGACGATGAACCCGGCAGCGAAGGTGGTACGTTTCGCGGCGAAAGGTATCACGAGCCTGAAACGACATGGCCTGCGCAAAGCCCTTGTCCGCGGCCTCGAATGGCGGCGGATTCATAGCGGACTGTAGGCGGGTCTCGGGATTCGAAAGTTTGGGAGCTGAGAGCAGCCGTATGGAACGCGTGATTGAAGTCGTCCCGCTGCGCGAGTACACACTGAGGATATCCTTCGCTGACGGCGTAACGGGCACTATCGATCTCCGCCCTCGTTTGTTCGGACCCGTATTCGAACCACTCAAAGATCCTCAGTTGTTCGAACGGGCCTACATCGACGAGTTCGGTGTCGTGTGCTGGCCAAACGGGGCCGATCTTGCGCCGGACGCGCTTTACGAACGCGTGCGCGGGGCGGACGTTTCGTAGACGCTCGGGTTTCGGGTCTTGGGTTTCGGAACGACAGAGTAGGTTTTTGCCACTCATGCTGGAAAAGCATTACATGGATCCGAAATACCAGATCGTCGAGGACGCGCCGGGAAAGTGAAGCTACCCAATGGTGACCGCGCGGTTGTCGACATCGGTAAGATCGAGCGCTACTGCCTAAACACGGAGCCGTCATAAGGCGCGGGTGTTTGCAGCGGCGCTCGGGCTCACGAACCAAGACGCGGAGTGGCTGGCCGACGCGCTTCTGTCCGCGGCTCGCACGGCGGATGTGACGGGTTCATGGAGCGACCAGTATGGCCAAAGATTCGTGGTAGAATTTGAGGTGCAAGGTCCTTTTGGACCAAGGCGGATCCGGAGTGCTTGGATTGTTCGAACCGGCGAAGACGTTCCGCGTTTTTCGTCGTGTTATGTAGTCTGACCTGTCAGAGGTCGCTGTCATGGATAATATTCAACTGCTCGACGTGGTGGCCCTCACGGATGCGCTGCCGGACGCGCATCTCCGCCGAGGACAAGTGGGGACGGTGGTGGAACGGCTCGCGGACGGAGTATTCGAAGTAGAATTCTCAGACAATTCCGGTCGGACCTATGCGATGGCGGGGGTACCCGCGTCCAAGCTCCTAATCCTGCGCCATGATCCGGTTGAGGCGGTCGGCAAGTAGCCGGTTTCACATAAACGAGAACTTCCACCGGATGACCAGGTTCTCCGATCGATAGGCCTCCGGTACTTCGAACGGAAACGGGCCGAACGGCGCGGCGCGCTCGATCGCTTGCTTGCACAGAGCCGCGTAGATCATCGATTCGCCGTGTTCGAGGATTTTGACGTGGGCGATTGCGCCGTCGGGGCGGATGGCGCATTCGAGCGTCGCTGTCGCTTGTTGGGTACCGGAATATTTGAACTGGAGCGACGTGCGCCAGGTGCGCTCGACCCCGCGGCGGACCCTGAGCATGTATTCGCCCAGCGCGTGTTTGTTTGCTTCGAAGCCGAGCGGGCCGACTGCTTCCGCGCCTTCGGATTCGCGGCCGCGCGTGACGCCGAGGTCCACCGTTTGCGGCGGCAGCATGTTCTGCGCGA
>JBGTJY010000934.1:0-2070 GCA_041744855.1 Candidatus Hydrogenedentales bacterium | reverse complement strand
CGAAGCACAGCGGTTCGATCAAGTGTTGATCGACGAATACCAAGACACGAATCATAGCCAGTACGAGATCGTGAAGGCGCTGGCGATGGGCCACCGCAACCTGTGCGTGGTGGGGGACGACGACCAGTCAATCTATGGTTGGCGCGGCGCGGAAGTCGCCCACATCCTGCGGTTCAAGCACGACTGGCCCGAGGCGACGGTCGTTCGGCTGGAAGCCAACTACCGCTCGACCGCGGCCATTCTGCAATATGCCAATACGCTCATCGCCTTTAATCGCGAGCGACACGAGAAAGTGCTGCGGCCCTACAAGTCGGCTGGCGCTCGACCGCAAGTGTTGCAGTTTAACGACGAAACCGAAGAGGCGAAGGGAGTGGTCTTCGACATCCGCCAGCAGCTCCAGGAGGCCCGCGTCGAGCCGCGCGACGTAGCGATTCTGTTTCGCACGAACGAACAGCCGCGGGCGTTCGAGGCCGAACTGCGGGCCACGGGCGTGCCCTACGTGCTGATCGGTGGCATGTCATTCTACGATCGCCGCGAGGTCCGCGATCTTCTCGCGCTGCTCAAAGTAATTCACAACCCGAGCGACGAGCCATCGCTGTTGCGGATCATCAACACCCCGCCCCGCGGCATCGGCGACGCCGCCAAAAAGGCGCTGCTCGAAGACGCGGTGGCGTTAGGGGTGCCCGTGTGGGACGTGCTACCCAATGCCCAACGCCTAGCGGGCGTGAGCCAGCCGGCTGCCAAGGGCGTCGAATCGTTTCGCCAGCTCGTCGAGGGTTGGCAACCTCGAGAGTCCACGCTGCCGCTGGCGGCGTTCGTGCGAACTGTGGTGGACGAATCGCGCTATCGCGACGAATTGGCTCGGCTCTACGACGACCCGCTCGAGCGCGAATCGCGGCTCGGCGCGATCGAGGAAATCGTCAACGCCGCCGCGAGCTTTGAGAGGCAGAAGGGGCGCGGAGGCAATGGCAAGGGACGAGGCGGGCTGCTGGGCGCTTTCTTGGATGCGATCACTGTGGGCGCCCGTGATGACAGCGAAGACAAAGAGAACCAACTACAGAAAAACGCGGTGGCTCTAATGACGCTCCACTCGGCCAAAGGCCTCGAATTCCCCCACGTCTATTTAATCGGACTGGAGGAAGGCCTACTTCCCCACAAGCGTTCGACCGATGGCGGGGTCGACGTGGATGAGGAGCGTCGCCTGTGCTACGTCGGCGTGACCCGCGCGCAAGAACGGCTGACCCTGTCGTTTGCCCTCACCCGCCGAAAATGGGGCAAACCCCGCGACACACAGCCAAGCCGGTTCCTGTATGAAATGACCGGGCAGGCGGAGAATGCGCGGGCCAAGCAACCGGGGGCGAAACGTGGGACGAAACCGAAGCGAGTGAGATTGCGAAACCAATCCAAGCCCGATCTCGCCTAAAGCCACTCGACTCGGTTGAACATTTCGCTTGCTTCAAGACAGTCCGACATCAAGCAGAGATACTTAGAGATTTCGCCGAGTGTTCGCTGCTCCGGATGGCAGAAAGCAATTCCCGCGTGAGGAATACCCAGTTTGGCTAACTTGAGAAAGTCGTCGTCGTGAGTTACGATCACGCGTTGCTCTTTGAATGCAAAACCCAGATGCACTTCGTCGTGCGTTTTGAGCAATCCCACCTCTACAGGCATCGTCACGTCGACGCCATGCCGCCGCAGAGCGTTGGCGATCGACCCATTGACGTTCTGATCAAGATGAAACCGAGGCACCGTTGCCATCCATTCCGCGGAGCTTTTGTTCCAAGGGGCCGGGGCCAAGTTCAGACTTCGTTCGCTCGACAAAGTCTTTCGCCTCTTGCATATCGCGATTGATCTCGTCCGAGTGATCGTGGTAATATGCCAACGCCGCATATACGTCGCCGAGTGTAAGGCGGGGATAGCTTGCGACCACATCCTCCGGCGATCTTCCCATCCGCTCGCACCAATTAAAAATATCCATAACGCGAATGCGCGTGCCGTCCACTCGAGGCTTACCGCCGCAGGTGCCTGGAGTGGCAAGAATGTGCTGTTTTTCGATGCTGATTGACATGATTC
>JBGTJY010000933.1:0-4974 GCA_041744855.1 Candidatus Hydrogenedentales bacterium | reverse complement strand
GAACGCGTCCCAACTCTTCTCGGTGACCGCCGGAACGATTTCGCCCGCCACGAGATACATGATGTTTTGGTAGCTATAACGCGAGCGAAAACTGGACGCCGGTTCGAGGTAGCGCAAACGGCGAATGATCTCGGCGCGATCGAATTCGGAGCCGTACCACACGCGGTCGCCGCGATCCAGACCGGCGCGGTGACACAGCAGGTCGCGTACCGTGCATTCGCGCGTCGCGTACGTCTCGAACAGTTGGAATCCGGGTAGCCGCTGCGTGACCTTGTCGTCCCACGCGAGCTTGCCTTCGTCAACGAGCATCGCGAGTGCGGCCGCGGTGAACGCCTTCGAACACGAACCAATCGCAAAGAGGGTGTTCTCGTCGACAAGTTCCGGCTTATCGACGGTCTGCACGCCGTACCCGCGCGTGAACACTGTCTCGCCATCTTTTACGACGCCGATTGCGACGCCGGGCACGCCCCACGTTGTCATCGCGCCGTTGACGAAGTCGTCGAGGCCGGCGAGGGGATCGTCTGCACCGAACGCAAACGGCGAAACCGCAAGAAGGATCGCTGCGATTCGGAAGGTTCGAGCCGTGATCATTTTGCGGCTCCGAGCTGGCGCTCGAATTCGCCGAGCCCTTCAATCGTAAGCCCGACTACGGCAGCGTCGGCATTCAATCGAAACGTCGCAGGCGTTTTGCCGCGCGTCGCATCGTCCCAGTCGATCTCGAACGTGTTGTAGTGCCAATGCGCCAGCTTGCCTGCATATCCCGCGCTCATTGTCGCGTGCAACTTTCCCTCTTTCATCTCGACGTTCGCGACGCCGTACAACTGGTTCGTGTACGTGCCCGCGTACGCTTCCATCTTCAACGATGCAGGCGCATCCGCCACGCGCGCGTCCTCGCGCTTTTTCTCGCCATCGGCTTGTTCTTTCAACGTCTCGGCGTGTTCATCGAAAAGGATCTGCGACCAATCCGTCTCAGGTTCGCCGAGGATTCGATCGAGAATCCAATAGCTCAGCCCGACGGGAAGGAGCGATCCGTCGAGATTACACAGCGCCACGACGCCGATGTTCTCCTCCGGCAGCAACCCGACATGGGCGCGCATGCCATCGATCGCGCCGCCGTGATGCACGCTCAGCCGGCCCTTGTAATCCGTCACGAACCAGCCAAGCCCGTAGGTCAGGAAATGCGCTTCCGGAGAGTAGAGCGCGAACCGGCCTTCGTACGGCATGACCATTTGCGGCGAATGAATCTCCCGCATTGCCGCTTCACTGACCAGTTGCTCGCCGCCGTTGCTCCCCTTCGCGAGATTCAGCTTGAGCCATTCCGCCATCTGGTCGACGCTCGAGTAAATCGAGCCTGCCGGCGCGGTGTTGTCGATGTTACGGTGTTGGACAGTGCCGATAACTTCGTCGATTTTCTCGTGCGGGGTTGCCGTGTTTGCGATGTGCGCGATGTCGCGCGTGCTCGTGTAGCTGTTCAGCATGCCGAGCGGCAGGAAAATGCGCGTACGCACGAAGTCGTCCCACGACTCCCCTGCGACTTTCGGGACGATCTGGCCCGCCGCGAGGAACATAATGTTCTGATAGCCCCACGTCGAACGAAAACTCCAGCTCGGTTCGACGTAACGAATCTGGTGCAGAATATCCGCGCGCGTGCGATTCGTGCCGTACCACAAACCGTCGGCGCGCTCGAGCCCGCTGCGATGACAAAGCAAATCGCGCACGCGCAAGTCCGCGGTCGCATAAGGATCGAAAAGCTGAAATTCCGGCAGGAACTCGCTGACGGGGTCGTCCCAATCGAGCTTGCCCTCGTCAACCAGCATGCCGATCGCGGCGGCCGTGAAGGCCTTCGTGGTCGAACCGATCGCGAAAAGCGTATCGGCGTCGACCGGATCATCCTTACCGATAGTGCGCGTGCCGAAACCTTGCGCGAAGATCGTCTCGCCATCTTTTACAACGGCGATGGCCACGCCCGGCGTTTCCCAAAGCACCAAGGCCTTCGCCACGTAAGCGGCAAGCTGTCCGCCAAGCTGGGCCTCATCCGCAGCTGCGGATGAGGCAACCAGCGCACAGAATACTGCAAAAATCGCAGTCGCGCGAAAGCGCGATAAAAGTCCCCCTTCGAAGGGGGATTTAGGGGGATGTTGGCTTAGCACCTAACGCAACGTACCCAACTGTCACGCCGCGTCTTTAAGCTTCGCCCCGCCTTCGCCTTCCTGTGGATGCGCCTTGAGGAATTTCAGCATCGCCTCGGCCATCATCGTATTGCCGAACGCCGTCATGTGATCCGCGCCGGGAATCACGACGACATCGACAATGCTGCCGAGGTTCGCTTTCATCGAATCCGCGGCGACTTTCAGCGGATCGATCTCGCCTATGATGCCAATCGCGGGCACTTTGTTCGCCTGAACTTGTGCCTTGGTTAGCGTGAGTCCCGAGAATCCGCGCGCTACCGCGGCGAGCGCCTTGGCGTCGTTGATCGCGAGCAGCATTTGATTCATCATCTTCATTTCTTCTTCGCTGGGTGCGGGTTGGCCCGCAGGCGTCAGCGCCGCAATCAGCGGCGCAATGCCTTGGCCGCTTTCGAGCGACTTCGCCAGCGTCTCGGCGAAGTCCGGGCCGCCGACGGGCTCTTCGCTCCAGCCCATGCCGCCTACGATGCCGGAGAGGCAGCGCTCGGGATACGTGTTGATGAAATGCAGCGTGATCATGCCGCCCATCGAGTAACCGGCAATGTGCGCCTTCGGAATGTTGAGGTGGTCCAAAAGGTTCTTCACGTCCGCGGACATCTTCGCGCCGTAGGCCGCGGCGTCGTGGGGCTTGTCGCTCTTGCCATGACCGCGGCAGTCGATGCCAATGACTTTGTAGTGCTGAGCCAGCTTCGTGGCCACGCCTGGCATTTTCCAGTTCGTCTCGTAGCTGGCCGTATAGCCGTGGATGAGTACGAGCGGCTCGCCTTCGCCCTCGACCACGTAGCGTATTTTCACGCCGTCGGAGTCGAAAAACTGGTCCTGCGCGAAGCCCGCCGTCGCGGCGAGCATGCACGCGAGGCCTAACGTCAAGACACGGCAACTTTGGCAAACTAAAGTCATGGCAGCAACCTCCAGTTGAGTAGGTGGGACTTGGAATCATAGCCTGCCCGCGCGGGCCCATCAAGCAACCCAACCCCGGCATCTATGCGTGATACGCATAAGGGATTTGAAAACGAGGGCTTGCAGAGGAGGCGAGACAATGACGCAAATCGATCAGTATCGGCGGTGGTTCGACTACGAACAGGAAATGCACCAGAAGACCTTGGATTCGTTCGCGACCGTCCCCGAGGCGCATCGAAGCGACGCCGACTTTCGAAAGGCCGTCGATTTACTGGCCCATGTCGCCTGCGCGCGCCTCATGTGGCTTGTCCGTTTTGGCGCGGAGCAGACCGGCCCCTCGAACATGTTTCCGCAAGGGTGCACCGTCTCAGGCGTGGCCGGCGATCTGGCGGCGATGAACGCGGGATGGCTAAAGTTCCTGGCCTCATTGGACGACGCGAAGCTAAGCGAAGCGTTCGACTACACCGCGACCGACGGCAAACGATTCCGCAATACGCGCGCCGACATCCTGACGCAGATGTTCGGCCATTCGCTGTATCATCGCGGCCAAATCGCGCAACTCATCCGTAGAGTAGGCGGGACACCCGCGATCACGGATTTCGTGTACTGGTGCCGCGAGGCGATTTGAATCGCCATTTGTACCGCCGGTTTTCAACCGGCCCGTAGGTTTCGAGACTACGCGGGTACACCCGTGCCGGTTGAAAACCGGCGGTACCAAATCAACGGCCGCGCCAAAATTGTCCGGCGCGGCCGCGATTTACGATCTGGTGATTCGTTCTACAGCGAGTTGAAATTCCGCTGCAAGTTGGTTTGCGTCTCGTAGACTTTCGTCTTTTCTTGGAGTACCGCGATCTTCGACTCGTAATCCTCGACGCGCGACGCGGTGATCAACTCGCGAATTTCCGCGATGACCGGCGCCGGCAAGTCTTCGCGGAACCGATATTCGGGAATGGATGTCGCGGACACGTTTTCGTAGCTGCCCGCGTGGACGCCGTCGATGGTCTGGTAGTAGACGCTCCAGTTGCCGTTCATGAGGCACTCGGCCCATTTCGTCTCGCGCGTGCCCAGGCGGTCGTGCACGGGGATTTTCGCGAAGAAGTATTCGCGCGACGACGCGATCTCGGTTTCCGTGCCGACGAGCCGCGTGAATTCGGTGAGCAGGTCCGGCGTCACCCACGGCGCCTCCTGCACCTTGCGGCGCAGGTCTTCCGCGCGCTGCACGCGTTCGGCGTGGGAATAGCGCGACGGCGTCAGCGGGATGCCTTGCGCGACTTGAATCACAAACCGGTCCAGGCTGGCGACAAGCGCCTGCTGTGTCGCCTGGCGGCGAATATTCGCGTCCTCGAGTTCGCCGACTGCCTGCGTCAGACGTTCGTTCTCGGCGAGTAGCCCCTCGTGGCGCGAGCGCGTGATCTCCGTGTTGTTCTGCAGTTCCTCGTATAATTCTTCCGCCGCAACGTACTCCTCGTTTTTCTGGTCGATGTCGTTGCGAATCAACGTCAGCTCGTTATCCTTTTCCTGAATCTGATCCAGAACCCGCGCCA
This sequence comes from Candidatus Hydrogenedentales bacterium, assembly GCA_041744855.1. GTDB lineage: Bacteria > Hydrogenedentota > Hydrogenedentia > Hydrogenedentales > JBGTJY01. The sequence continues at coordinate 344 of JBGTJY010000933.1, read as the reverse complement.
GTTCGCCGTTCGCTTCGTTCAATTCGGCCTGCACGCGCTCGAATTCAGAAATCAGGCGCTCGAGATCCTCCGGGGTTCTGGTTTCGCCCGGTTGGGCCTGCGTGCGAGTCAATCGGTCAATCATCTGTTTCTGTTGCGCGATTTCGTCGTCCTTGGTCTGAAGCTTATCCTTGGCTGGATTCGGCAACGCCTGCACGCTATCTGCAATGAATGGTCCGGCCAGAACGCCGATCGCGAGCGCCGCGAGTGGAACGAGCACCGCGACCAACACGCCGCTCAGACCGCGTGACCGTCTGCCACCAGGGGGCAATTGCGGCGTGTGGCCTGTCGTCGGATGGTGCGGC
>JBGTJY010000932.1:0-2421 GCA_041744855.1 Candidatus Hydrogenedentales bacterium | reverse complement strand
CGAAATATTACGACCTGTGGGTCGCGGGCAAATGCATGTATAAGCTTGAGCCGATTGTGGCGGACGGCGGCGAGCTGATTATCTATGCGCCGCACGTGACTCAGGTCAGCGCGACGCATGGGCATTTGCTCGAACGCATCGGGTACCACACGCGCGATTACTTTCTCGCGCAGATGGATCGCTTCGCGGATGTGCCTGGGGGAATCCTCGCGCATTCGACGCATGTGAAAGGCATCGGGCACTACGAGGACGGCGTCGAGTATCCACGCATCCGCGTTACGCTGGCGACCGGAATATCCGAAGCGACCTGCCGCGCGATCGATTTGGGGTATCGCGATCCGGTGACGATCGACCCGCGGCAGTGGGAGAATTTCGAGCTCGAGGGGCGATTGCTCGTGCGAAACGCGGGGGAAGTCCTGTATCGTTTGCGTCAGGGCAATCCCACGCCGGGTCCTGCGTTCAGCTTCAGCTAGTTTGGGAAAGCCCAATTCTCAGTCCTTCTGAGCGCAAGCGAAGAATCTCCGTTCGAGGAAAACCGAGGAAATCGCGCGTATGAGATTCTTCGCTTGCGCTCAGAATGACTGGTTTAAGGGTTTTAGATAGGTTTCAAATGTCGAAGAACGTCATCGTCGCGCAGTCCGGGGGCCCGACCCCCGTCATCAACAATTCCCTCCGCGGCATCATCGATACGTGCGCGGCGCATCCTGAAAAGTTCGGGGCGTTCTACGCCGGATGGCACGGGATCGAAGGGGTATTGAAGGAGGAATTGCTGAATCTTTCCGCGCAGGATGCGGAGGAGATTGCGCTATTGCGCTGCACGCCGACTGCAGGCTCGATCGGCACGTGCCGCTACAAATTGAAATCGAGCCAGACCGCTGATTTCGAGCGCATCATCGCCGTGCTGAAGGCGCACGATATCGGGTATTTCTTCTACACCGGTGGCAACGACAGCATGGACACGGCGAACAAGGTCAGTCGGCTGGCGTCCGAGCGCGGGCTCGACCTCATCGCGGTCGGCGTGCCGAAGACGATCGACAACGACGTCGGCGATTCCGAATTCAAGCTGATTGATCACACGCCGGGTTACGCCAGCACGGCGCGCTACTGGATGTGCGCGGTACAGAACGCGAACGAGGAGAACGCGGGATCTTCGCCGGCCGATCCCGTGCTCGTGTTGCAGGCGATGGGCCGCAAGATTGGATTTATCCCGGCGGCGGCGCGCCTGGCCGATCCCGAGCGCGAAATGCCGCTGCTGATTTTCATGGCCGAGGCGAATTTCACCGCGGATGAACTGTGCGATCGCGTCAGCGACAAGCTCCGCGCCGATGGCCGCTGCATTGTGGTCGTCAGCGAAGGATTCGAAATCGGCGACATCGGCGCGACGAAGGACACATTCGGGCACACGCAATTCAGCGCGTCGAAAACCACGGTCGCGCAACAGGTGGTCACGCTGCTGAACGATCGCGGCCTGCCCGTGCGCGGCGCAGCGCGGGGGCAAGTCTCCGGCACGGACCAGCGCGGCGCGGCGATCTACGCGTCGACGGTCGATCTCGACGAGGCGTATCGACTCGGCCAAGAAGCCGCGCTGATCGCGGTGGCGGGCGAAACGGGTTGGATGTCGACGCTCCTTCGCAAGCCCGGGCCGATTTACAGCGTCGAGTATGGGCGAGTGCCGCTGGCCGACGTTGCGAATTCGGAGCGGCAGTTCCCGGCAGCGTGGTTATCGGCGGACAAGACCGACGTGACGGACGCGTTCGTCGACTACGCGCGCCCGCTGATCGGCGAAGACTGGCCAAGTGTGCCGCTCGTCGATGGGCGCCAACGGTTCACGCGCTTCAAACCGATCTTCGCGGAAAAGAAACTGCCGGCGTACGAGCTGGAAGCGTTTCGCAAATGAAGTTCCATCCAGTGAAGGCGCATCCAATCGGAATCATCGGCGCGGGCGTAATGGGGCGCAATCTCGCGCTCAACTTTGCCGACAAGGGCTTCGTGCCCGCGGTCTACGATCGCGACGCGAAGTTGCTCCAGCAATTTGCCGCGGGCGACGCGCGCGACGCGGGTATCACTTGCGCGCAAACGATCGAGTCCTTCGTTGCCGCGCTCGAGCGGCCCCGGCGCGTGTTCATGATGGTCACCGCGGGCAAGCCGGTCGATTGGTGCATCGAGACGCTGCTGCCGCACTTGAGCGCGGGCGACGTGCTGATCGATGGCGGGAACAGTCACTACGCGGAGACTGAACGCCGTTGCGCGGAGTTGAAAGCGAGGGGCATACATTTCATCGGCACGGGCGTAAGCGGCGGCGAAAAAGGCGCGCGCTTCGGTCCGTCGTTGATGCCCGGCGGATCGGCGGAGGCGTGGCCCCTGATTCGCGAGGCGTTCGAGGCCATCGCGGCGAAACTGCCAGATGGCGCGCCGACTAAC
>JBGTJY010000931.1:0-2639 GCA_041744855.1 Candidatus Hydrogenedentales bacterium | reverse complement strand
TGCCTGAGATTCCCGACGAGATCCAAAATCACCCCAAACTGCGTGACCTCTACGCGGCCTCCAACGGCATCCGGCGCGTATCTCTTAGGTTGTGCCGCTTGCATTGCCTGAACGTCGTCAATCTGAGCAACAACCCGCTCGATTCGATTCCAGTAGCTTTCGGCGAGCTCGCCAACTTGGAGCGCCTCGACCTTAGCGGGTGTCAGATCGAAACGATCCCCGAAACTATCGCGAAACTGACGAAACTCAAGTCTCTCAGTCTAAGCAACAATCCGCTCGGCAGGTTCCCGGCGGCGATTCCTCGGCTGCAAAATCTGGAATGGCTTAGTCTGGTAGGGACCGGAATTTCGCGCATCGACGATGACTTGTCGGGTCTGAACAACCTGAAATACCTTGCACTGAGTCAGAACGAGTTCGGAGACTTTCCCGAAGCCGTCTACTCGCTCGACAACCTTGAAGAGCTGAGGATAGGGAATCACAAATTCAGATATCTTCCGTCTTCCATCGCACGGATGCGCCGCCTGAAAGTTCTCTCCGCTGGCTCATACAGTCTCGAGGAAATCCCGGACGAACTTGGCGAACTCGCCGAACTGCGGGTCTTACAGTTCGACCAAAGCCGCCTCACTCGATTGCCGGAATCCATAGGAAATCTTGTCCATCTCGAACGACTCTCGCTCGCGAACAACCAGCTCGAGGAACTTCCGCGCTCGCTCGGACGCCTCCCTGACACCGTAACCATCGAGCTGCACGGCAACCCATGGAAACCCCCGTTCGACCGGTTCGTCGAAAAGGGTACGCCCGCGCTTTTGAAATACCTGCGTGGATAACTCGCGCTTGCTGGTTCTAAGGACCTGGGCTACACTTCTTCCATGAAGCACGCTGCGGTGGGGGCCGCCCTTTGTCTTCTCGTGTTGGCCGTTTATTGGCCGGTGTACTCGTTCGATTTCGTCAACTTCGATGACGACGTGTACCTGCTGCAGAACCCACGGATGGCGCAGGGGCTCAGTTGGGACAATGTGCGCTGGGCGTTCACGACGCCGTACCACTCGAACTGGCACCCGGTCACTTGGCTCTCCTATTTTCTCGACGCTGAGTTGTTCGGCCTAAGGCCTGGCGCGTTTCACGTCGTCAACGTCGTGGTCCACGCGCTCAACGCGATTCTGCTCTACGCCGTATTGAGCTTGATGACGCGGCGCAGTTTGCCGAGCGCAATCGTCGCCGCGTTCTTCGCGATTCATCCCGTGCATGTCGAGTCTGTCGCGTGGATATCCGAGCGCAAGGACGTCCTCTCAATGCTCTTTTTGTTGCTGAGCATCGGCGCATACACGTTGTACACGCGAAAGCCGAACGCGATCCGATATGCGGCTGTGCTTGTTCTCTTCGCAACGGGGCTCATGGCGAAGCCGATGCTCGTCACGTTGCCGGTCGCGTTGCTGTTGCTCGATGTTTGGCCGCTCGAACGCATGAGCCGAACGGCCGCCGTGCGATTGCACATCGAGAAAATCCCGATGCTCGCGCTCGCCGCCGGGATGTCGGCGGTTACACTCTACGTGCAGCAATCGAGCGGGGCTGTGCGATCGACGGAACTCGTCCCGCTGACGTTTCGCGTCGAGAACGCGATCGTAAGTTACGGCGCCTATCTCGCCACGTTGATTTGGCCGGCTTCCCTGGCAGTGTTTTATCCCTTGCCGGACCAATGGCCGATTGGCGTTTTGTTCCTGAGTGCGATCGTCGTCGCATCGCTGTCATACGCCGCTTGGCATTTTCGGCGAACGCTGCCGTATTTGTTCGTCGGCTGGTTTTGGTTCTTATTAACGCTCTTACCCGTTATCGGCATTGTGCAGGTTGGCGCACAGGCTCGCGCGGATCGATACATGTACGTCCCGGCGCTCGGGCTCTACATCGCGGCGTCGTGGGTGCTCGTCCATTGGATGGGCAACAACCCGGAGCGGCGCGCGATTGCCGCCCCATCCATCCTTGGCGTGGTGGTATTGCTGAGCATGGTCGCGTCAAGCCAAGTCAGCTATTGGCGCGATTCTGAAACTTTGTTTCGTCACGCCATCGCGGTCACGCGCGACAACTATCTCGCGCACAACAACCTGGGTGTGGCCGTGCGGGGTTCAGACCTTGGCGCGGCGGAATCGCATTTCCGCGAGGCTCGAACCATCAAACCGGATTACCGCGATGCGCGGGTGAACCTGGCCAACATTTACCTCGAGTCGGGGCGCGAGGTATTCGCGATTGACGAATACCTGGCCGCCCTCGAATTATCGCCAACAGGGTCGCTTGTTTATGAAAACCTCGCGCTGGCGTTGGTACGCGCCGGGCGGGGCAACGAGGCAATCGCCACACTACACGAGGCGATACGCCGCTCGCCGGGCGACGCGGTGCTCCACCTCCGCCTTGCCGATGCACTGCGCGAATCGAAACGGTTCGAGGCTGCGGTTGGAGCATATCGCCGCGCCATTGAATTAGATCCCGAGTCCGTCTCGGCGCGATGTAATCTCGGAGTGACCTTGATCGCGCTCGGCGATCCAAAAGCGGCGCAACGAGAGCTACGTGCCGCGCTCGCGATCGAGGCTACCCACATCGATACGCTCTATAACCTGGGAGTCGCGTCTGCAGCACTGAACGATGTG
>JBGTJY010000930.1:0-4120 GCA_041744855.1 Candidatus Hydrogenedentales bacterium | reverse complement strand
GTATGATATTCCTCACCCGGCATCACTTCGCCCAGATAAATCCAACACTTCACGCCGATAGCGCCATAGGTCGTCCGCGCCGTCGCTGTGCCGTAGTCCACGTCCGCGCGCAACGTGTGCAGCGGCACGCTGCCATCGCGCACCTGCTCCGCGCGGGCAATCTCCGCTCCGTTCAAACGCCCCGCCACGCGCAGGCGAATGCCCTTCGCGCCGAGCCGCATCGTGTTTTGCACCGACTTCTTCATCGCGCGCCGGAACGATATGCGCCGTTCAAGCTGGCTCGCGATACCTTCCGCGACGAGCTGCGCGCTCAATTCCGGACTCAACACTTCGTGAATATTGATCAGCAGTTCGCGGCCCGTCAGCTTCTCCAACTCGAACCGCAACTTGTCTACCTTCGAACCACGTTCGCCGATCACCAGACCCGGCCGCGCCGTGTAAATATGTACCTTCGCCTTGCGTCCCGCGCGTTCGATATCCACCTTCGCGACGCCGGTCGAATACAGGCGTTTCTTGACGTAGTCGCGCAGCTTCAAATCTTCGTGCAACAGGTCCGCATAGTTTTTGCCCGCATACCAAATCGAGCTCCACGTGCGGATAACGCCCAGACGAAAACCGAGCGGATGTACTTTCTGACCCACAACTAGCTCCTTTCGCCGTTAGCTGATCATCAGCTCGACGTGACAGGTCCGCTTGCGAACGCGCATCGCCCGGCCGCGTGGCGCGGGACGAAACCGACGAATCGTTATACTTTCGTTCACTTGTATATTCACGACCCGCATTTCATCCGGATCGATCCGTTCACCGGTTTCGGCCGCCTTGTTTTCGGCATTCGCCACGGCGGATTCCAGCACCTTTTTCACGAGCGGCGCGCCCACCTTCTGCGTGAACGTCAAAATATCGCGCGCTTCCGCGACTTTCTTGCCGCGAATCAAATCCACGACGTAGCGCATCTTGCGGGGCGCCACGCGCAACGTCCGCGCGCTTGCAATGGCCGATGCCATGTTCGTCTGACTCCTGTACCTCGTCAATCTCTTGTTGCTGGTCGCTCTAATGTTGCCAGTCATTCGATGTCGCTGGTCGCTCTGATGTTGCCAGTCATTCTGATGTTGCCAGTCAATCGATGTTGCCCTTCACTCTGATGTTGCCGGTCACTCTGTTGTTGCCGGTCATTCTGAGCGAAGCGAAGAATCTCGCTATCCGAATGACCTTCCCTACTTAGGACTTGGACGCTGAACTTCCACCACTTCCGGGATGCCCGCGGAACGTGCGCGTCGGCGAAAACTCTCCGAGTTTATGACCTACCATGTTTTCCGTGATAAACACGGGAATGAATTTGTGTCCGTTGTGCACCGCGATCGTGATCCCGACCATATCCGGCGTGACCGTCGAACGCCGCGACCAAGTTCGAATGACTTTCCGATCGCCCGTCCGCTGAGCACGCTCGACCTTTTTCATCAGATGGTCGTCGATGAACGGTCCTTTTTTTACTGATCGCGCCACGTCTAATCGCTCCTACTGGTGTATCTCTGCTACGGCTTCCGCCGACGAATAATGAATTTGTTGCTGCGGTTCTTTTTCTTGCGCGTGCGGTAGCCCTTCGTGGGCACACCCCACGGCGACACCGGATGGCGCCCGCCCGACGTGCGGCCTTCGCCGCCGCCGTGCGGATGATCCACCGGATTCATCACCACACCACGGACTTTCGGACGCCGCCCCAGCCAGCGGCTACGACCCGCTTTACCGAGGCTTAGATTTGTGTGGTCTGCATTGCCTACCTCGCCAATCGTCGCGCGGCATTCAATCGGTACCCGGCGCATTTCGCCCGAGGGCATGCGCAGCGCCGCGTACTTGCCTTCTTTCGCGAGCAATTGGCAGCTATTTCCGGCTGAACGCGCGATTTTTCCGCCGCGGTTCGGCATTAATTCCACGTTATGGATGACCGTTCCCAGCGGGATGCGGCCCAGCGGCAGACAGTTCCCAATCTGGTATTCCGCTTCTTTCCCGCTCATGATCGTCATGCCGACATCGAGTTGATTCGGCGCGACGATGTAGCGCTTCTCGCCGTCGGCATACACGATCAACGCGATACGCGCGGTCCGATTCGGATCGTACTCGAGCGACGACACCTTCCCCGGAATGCCATCCTTGTCGCGCCGATAATCGATAACCCGATATTGCTTCTTGTGGCCGCCGCCGCGCCGGCGCATCGTGATGCGGCCCCGATTGTTGCGGCCGGCCTTCTCGGGATTCGGCTCGAGAAGCGACTTCTCGGGCTTCTTCTTCGTCAGATTGCTGAAATCTTCGACGAGCTTGAAGCGTTGGCTTTGCGGCGTCGGTTTGAATCGTTTCATCGGCATGGTGTCACCAAACTCTAAATCAAGTTAATCGTGTCGCCTTCGCGCAGCGTCACGATTGCCTTCTTCCAATGCGGGCGGCGTCCGGCATGGCCACGCATGCGGCTCGATCCCATTTTCCCCACGTAGTTCATCGTGTTCACCGCTTCAACGTGAACCTTGAAATATTTTTCGATCGCCTTCTTAATCTGAATCTTGTTTGCGTCCGGCGATACTTTGAACGTGTACTTGTTGTGCGCTTCCGTCTGAATCGTCGACTCTTCGCTCAGCAGCGGCGCGTAAATCACGTCGTACGGGTGACTGACCTTCATGACAAGCGGTTCTCCAGTACGGCAATCGCATCCCGCACGACCAGCACGCGTTTCGCGCCGAGCACGTCCAGCGCGTTCACATCCGCCGCGGTGCGCACCGTCAAGCCCGCGACGTTGCCCGCCGAACGCATGACGTTGCCGTCGCGCTGCGCGGTCACCACGAGCGTCTTGTGGCCCTCGGGCGAAATCGATTTCACGAGCTCCGCCATCGGTTTGGTCCTCGGCGTATCCAGTTTCAGCGCGTCCAACACGAACAAATTCGAGTTCCGCAGGCGATCGCTGAGCGCGCAGCTCAACGCCTTGCGGCGCATTTTCAACGGCACATGCGTCCAGTAACTGCGCTTGTGCGGACCCCACACGATGCCGCCGCCGCGCATCTTCGGTTCGCGCGAACTACCCTGGCGCGCCTGGCCCGTGCCCTTCTGACGAAACGGCTTCTTGCCGCCGCCGCTCACCTGACTGCGCGTCTTCGTCTCGGCATTGCCTTGACGCGCGTTCGCCTGCAACGCCATCACGACTTGATGCATCAAACGCACATTGGCGGGCACGTCAAACACCGCGTCGTTCAACTCGAGCGTCGAACCTTCGCTGCCGTCCTGACCAACTATTTTCGCGGTCGCCATGGTTACGACGCCCCTTTCGCGCTCTTCGACACTTGGATGACGCCGCCGGTCGCGCCGGGGACGGCTCCGCGAATCAACAATAAATTCTTTTCGGAATCCACCGAGACCACTTCAAGGTTTTGCACGGTAATCCGGACATCGCCCATATGGCCTGGCATGCGTTTGTTCTTGAAAATTTTCCCAGGGTCCGTATTCGATCCCACCGAACCGATCGCGCGGTGAAACATCGAGCCATGCGTTCCGGGACCGCCCTGCATCCCGTGACGTTTCTGTACGCCCTGGAAGCCTTTGCCTTTCGACGTCCCGCTCACGTCGACGCGATCGCCGACGTTGAAAATGTCGGCCTTGATCTCGTCGCCCGTCTTGAGCGCGCTGTCTTTCGGCACCCGGAATTCCCGGATTTTGCGCTTCGGTTCCAGGCCTTTCGTCTTGAAATGTCCTAACCGAGGCTTGTTGCAATGGGACTCGCGAATCGCTCCGAATCCGAGTTGCACCGCTTCGTAGCCGTCGTTGTCGCTGGTCTTCCGTTGCACCACCGTGCAGGGACCCGCCTCGACGACTGTCACCTCAATCCAACGCCCGTCTTCCGTGAAGACGCGCGTCATGCCGAGTTTCTTACCTAGTAAACCATTCACCATCAGACCAATTCCTTGGTGTGGAATCGCAATCGGTTGGGCGCCGGCGTTATTGCCGATCGGCGCCACTCGCCGACTTACTGTTCGAGTAAAGCTACTGTTTAATTTCTACGTCTACGCCCGCCGGCAGATCGAGCTTCATCAGCGCGTCCACCGTCTGGGCGGTTGGATTTCCAATGTCTAACAATCGTTTG
>JBGTJY010000929.1:0-4614 GCA_041744855.1 Candidatus Hydrogenedentales bacterium | reverse complement strand
TCGGCCTGCGCCCACGCGAAGTCCTGGCGCTCTATTTGTTTCAGTCGATTCTGCTCGGGCTTGTCGGCAGCGCCATCGGCGTCGCAATCGCCGTGGCCATCTTGACCGTCCTGCCCCCGCTCTTCGCCGAGTACATCCCCGTCGACCTCATCGACCCCTGGCAGCCCCTCGCGATCGCGCGCGGTCTCGTTTTGGGGCTGTGCGTAGGCCTGTTGTTTAGCGTCCCACCGCTCATCGCCGTGTTGCGCGTGCCGCCCTCGCGCGTGTTTCGCCGCAACGCCGAGCCCCTGCCCGGCGCGCGATGGGTGCCATGGATCACCGCGGGCGCGCTCTTCATCGGCATCACGATCATGGCGATGCTGCAGGCCGATTCGCCGCTCTTCGGTCTCTACTTTACCGGCGGCGTCATCGGCACCGCTGCCATGCTCTCACTCGCCGCATGGGGACTTGCCCGCGGCGTCGGAAAACTCCCGCGCGATTCCGGTCGCGTCTGGCTGCGCTACGGACTCGCCGCGCTCGGACGTCCCGGTTCATCGACCGTCGCCTCCATGGTCGGGCTCGGCCTCGGCGTGATGGTGCTCTTTTGCGTGCACGAGGTGCAGGCGCATCTTAACGACGAACTGACGGCGCAGTTGCCCGGCCGCGCGCCCTCCGCGTTTCTCGCCGACATCACGGCCGAGCAATGGCCACAGATGGAAACGCTGCTCGATGAATCCGGCGCGACGGAGCTGTTCTCCGTGCCGGTCGTGATGGCGCGCATCACGGCGATCGACGGCGTCGAATCCGACGAACGATTCACGCGACGCACCCAGAACGAAGACGAAGACCACGAGATCGAACGCGAAACACGCCGCGAACAATTCCTCACCTACGTCGACGAGTTGCCGGTGGACAACAAGATCGTAGAAGGCGAGTGGTGGAGCGATCCGGACCGGCCCGAGCTAAGCGTCGAAACATGGATGGCCGAAATGCTCGAATTAAAGATCGGATCGAAGATCACGTTTTCAACCGGCGACACCAGCGCGGAACTCGTCGTGACCAGCATCCGCGAAGCCGAGTGGGAAGACGTCAACATCCATTTCCAGTTCATCGTCGAGCCGGGCGTGTTCGACGATGCCCCGCAGATGCGCATCGCGTCCGTTCGCCTGCCGGACGGCACCGCGCAAATTGTCCAAGACCGCGTCGCCGCCGAATTCCCCAACGTCACCTATCTGCAAATCGGCGCGATGCTCGATCGCATCGTCGCGCAAATCAAACGCATCGGCTGGGGCATTCGCTTTCTCGGCCTGTTCATCATCGCCGCTGGCCTCGCCGTGCTCACCGGAACGATCGGCATCGAATCGCAACGCCGCGGCCGCGAAGTCGCCCTGCTCAAAACCCTCGGCATGACCCGCGCCGGCGTGCTCGGCGTGTTCGCCACGGAATACGCGCTGATCGGGTTCATCTCGGGCATCATCGGAATCGTCGGCGGCGGCATCGTCGCCTACTTCGCGGTGACGCGCGGGCCGGAACTGGAATTCACAATCTGGCCGCTCGACTACATAGTAGCCGTGCTCGCCGCGGGCAGCCTCGCAGTAATCGCGGGAGCCGCCGCAAGCACCAACGCGCTGCGAAAGCGCCCAATCGAAGTGTTGCGTCACGAAGAGTAAAATTGTAATGCAGGCTTCCACCAGCAGCCAGGATGGTTGCACTACAATACGCGAGAAATTGTAGTGCAGGCTTCCAGCCTGCGGGGCTGGTCCAATCCACCCGAAAACAAGCGCGAAAAAAGGCGGTGCCATCATGATCGATATTTCTCGGCGGCGATTTCTCGGAACAGCAGCAGGCGCGGCAATCGCAGGAGGCGGCATCTGGCCGTTCCCCGCGGTGCACGCGCAGGACGCCGCGCTCGAAACAGGCCGCGTTCAATTCACGCCCGAAATCGAGCCCATCGTCCGCCTGATCGAAGACACGCCGCGCGAAGAAGCGATCGAAGTCCTCGCGCATCGCATCAAAAACGGACTCAGCTACAAAGACTTTCTCGCCGCGCTGTTTCTCGCCGGAATTCGCAACGTCAGTCCGCAGCCGCCGGGCTTCAAATTCCATTGCGTGTTCATGATCCATTCCTGCGACTACCTCGCGCAGATGGGCCCGCCGGAAGAACGCTTCGTGCCGCTCTTCTACGCGCTCGACGATTTCAAGAGCGCGCAGGCGCAAGACCTCCGCGAGGGCGACTTCGCGTTGCGCGCAACCACAGGTGACGTGCCCGAGGGCGAGACCGCGTGGAACGAATTGCGCATCGCGATGCGCGATTGGGACGAGACCCGCGCCGACCGCGCCATCACCGGGCTCGTGCGAAGCGAAACACCCGAGCGCCTATTCGAGGGACTCTGGGAATTCGGCGCGCGCGACTATCGCAACATCGGTCACAAGATCATCTTCGTCGCCCACGCGAAACGCACGCTCGAACAAATCGGTTTCGAACATGCCGAGCCAACGATGAAATCGCTCATGCTGGGTCTGCTCGATTTCGGCAAGGACGAAGTCGTCAACGACTACGCGTTCAACGATCAGCCGTATCACGCAAACCTCGAGTTGGCCGCGCGAACCTACAGCGCTCTGCCCGCAGCGTGGGACGGATCCGCCGCAAACGCAACCGTCACTTTGGAATTGTTGGACGCGCTCCGCCGTGGCGACACCGACGGCGCCTGCAAGCTCGCCGCCGCAAAAATCAGCGCAGGCGAGTGCCAGGCGCAAGCAGTTTGGGATGCCGCGCACCTCATGGCCGGCGAACTCATGATGCGCCAGCCCGGCATCGCGGGCGTGCACACCGTGACCTCGTCCAACTCGATGCACTATGCATTCCGCGCCGCGCAGAATCCGCAAAACAAATTGCTCCTGATGCTGCAAGGCATCGGATGGATGGGCCAGTTCCGAAAGTTCATGCTCGGCGAGTCCACGGAAGGCCTGCGAGTCGACACGCTGCAACCCGCCACGATCGAAGTGGATCGGAATCGCGCGGTCGAGCAAATCCTCGACGCCATCGCGCGCGGCGCCGCTGAGGCCGCCCCCCTTGCGCTCGCGTACGGACAAACGTTCGGCGAGCCTGCCCCCTATTTCGACGCCGCCCGCCACCTGATCAACCGCAAAGCCACGGAACATCACATGGTCAAATGGCCCGCCGCAATCTTCGAAGACTACGTGCACGTGAGCCCCGCGTACCGCCCGCATATGCTCGCAACCAGCGTCTACTACCTACGCGGCACCGGCCACCGCGACTCGCAGGTCCTCGCGCGTGCGCTCTCGGCGTCCGTGTGATCCGGGTGACCGTTCGTACCCAGGACGCGCAGGAGCGCGTCCCTCCCGGATGCGTCGATCTAGATCGCGCGATTTTCTGAGTTTGGGATGAATAATTGCGATTCGATTCGTAGTTCGCGGCTGGAACTGTTGTTATTGAGAAGGGAAATATTGAAGGCGCTGCTCGACGGACACTCCCCCGAAATCGATCGCCATTTCAACGTATCCGGCTTCCATCAATTCGACGCCGCAACGTCGTTCTTAAAACTGCGCCTCGGACAAATCGAGGATGACCCCGCGCTCGAAGAATGGCTCGTCCGCGCCATCATCCTGCGCGATACCCGCGAAGTCGCGGGCCACATCGGATTCCACAGCGCGCCCGATCCCGAATATTTGCGCGAGGTCGGCCTAAGCGGACTCGAAATGGGCTACAGCGTATTCGAGCCGTTTCGCCGCCGCGGAATTGCAACCGAAGCCGTCGCCGCGCAAATGCGATGGGCGCACGAAACGCACGGCGTCACATTGTTCGTCGCGTCGATCTCGCCGAAAAATATGCCGTCGCTGAAACTCGTCTGGCGCATGGGATTCGAACTCGCCGGATCGCACATCGACGAAACAGACGGCCCCGAGGATATCTATTCGCTATGTTACGACCAGGCGCGGGACTACAGCGGCAAAAACCGATCGGACACCTGATCCAGTTCGTACAAAATGCCTTCGCCGATCCCGAAATACCAGCCATGCGTGCGCAGCGTCCCCGCTTCAACGCGCTCGCGAATCCAGTCGAACGTCATCAGATTCGCCAGTCCCAGGCGCACGATCTCGTGTTCCAAATGCCGGAGCTGCGCCTCGATCCCTGCGTCGGGATACGTCCCAAGAATTTTCTCGCGCGCGTCCGTGGCGATGTGCATCCAACTATCGATGAAGTCGGTGTGATTCTCGCCGGAACCCCCTTTTTCGAACAACGCCTGCACGCCGCCGCAATGCGCGTGACCCAACACGATGATGTGCTCGACCCCGAGCTGCTTCACCGCGAATTCAAGCGCGGCGCTCGTCCCGTGATGCTGGTGGTCCGGCGTGAAAGGCGGCACGAGATTCGCCACGTTCCGAATCACGAACAACTCGCCCGGGCCGCTGTCGGTAATCGCGGAAGGGTCCACCCGGCTGTCGCAACACGCGACGAAAAGTACCTTCGGCGTCTGCCCAGCGCGCGCGAGTTCCAGGTACAGTTCGCGCGCATGTTCGAATCGCGTCGCGCGAAAACGCCGATAGCCCTCGATGAGGTTCTCCATCGTCATCGTGGTACTACGTTCTTCCAACTACCATCGGCTTTTCGAA
>JBGTJY010000928.1:0-2307 GCA_041744855.1 Candidatus Hydrogenedentales bacterium | reverse complement strand
TCTTCGCAGAACATGCGGACGTCGTCTTCGCCGAAGGCGGCGAGTTCGGATATGGTCATTTCTCGATCGAGGCCCGTTGCGATGCACGCTTTCCACACGCGAATCGCGTTCGACACTGCAACGTTGTCGATTTCCTTGCCTTCGCCCACGAAGCGCAAGTTACTCGGCGCTGTGACGAACGGCGTACGCGGGACTTCTCCGAGGCCGTACTCGCGCAGCACGACGCCGTCGCCGTCGATTTCGTAGGCGCGGCTGTGAATGAGCAGCGACGCGAACGGCTCGCGTTCCTCGATTGCGAACACGACCGTATCGGGAAAGGTGACGCTCACCGACGCGGACTTGACGTATGGGAGCTTTTCGACTTCCGCCTCGGCGGACTTCATGTCGAAATTGAAGACGTTGTCGCGGGAGGTGATGCCGGCGGATTTGAGTACGGTGTCGTCGTCGAGGAAGTGAATGCCATCGATCTCGATCGCCCGCACCTGAAAGCGGGGCGAGCGGTGCAAGTAGTCATTAAACCAATACGCAAAGGCGCTGACGCCCACGATACTCGCTAGCCCGAGGGCGATGCGCGCGCGGTGACGCGGACGGTTCGGTTGCGCGGGGGCAGGCAAGCGTTTGGGCTTTGGACGCGCTTTCATGCTGACGCCCGTAGTGCATCGAGCAGCGGCTGCGCGATGCGGTTGATATCGCCCGCGCCGAGAATCAGGACCACGTCGCCCTCGCGAAGCGTCGGTGCGAGCATGGCGGGCACGTCCGCCGCGGCGCTGAGCAACTCGACGGTGTTCGAGCCGGCTTTGCGCGCGGAGTCCACGATGAGCGCGGAACTGACGCCGGGCATTGGGGCTTCTCGCGAGCCGTAGATGTCCGTCACAATGGCGCGTTCGGCTTGCGCGAGCACGCGGGCAAAATCGTCGCAGAGAAATTTGGTGCGCGAATACAGGTGTGGTTGAAACACGCAGACAACGCGTTTGGGATTCGCGCAGCGCACGGCGGCCATCGTGCTGCGGATTTCGGTTGGGTGATGCGCGTAGTCCTCGATGACGACGACGCCGCGCGCCTCCCCACGGACCTGGATGCGGCGCCGCACGCCGTCGAATTCGCGCAGGCCTTCGGCGATCATGCCGAAGGGCAAGCCGAGACACAGGCCGACTGCGCATGCGGCGAGCGCGTTGCGTACGTTGTCCTCGCCCATGGTCTTGAGTTCGAGAGTTCCGAGCGGCCCGCGACTGCCGAAAAGGTCGTCGTTGGACGTGACGTCGAAGCGCGTGCGCATCGCGGCGAAGTTGCTCGGGGAGAGCGTTGCGCCGCCGCCGGCGACCGTCTGGATCTTCGATCCGCGCAGTGACGCGGGTTCGCCGATTCCGTAGGTCAAACACAGGCCTTCGATTTGCGGGATGATCGATCGGGCATTCTCGTCGTCCCAGCAGACGATCGATTGGCCATAAAACGGAATGCCGTTGCAAAACTCGAGGAACGCGCGCTTGATGCGATCGACCGTACCGTAGAACTCGAGATGTTCGGCGTCGATGTTCGTGACGACGCCAATCGTCGGATGCAGGCGCAGGAACGAGCCGTCGTGTTCGTCGGCCTCGGCAACGATGTAGTCGCCCGTGCCCCAACGCGCGTTGGTGCCGCTTCGATGGAGGATACCGCCGACGATTGACGTCGCGCCGATGTTCGCGCGGTCGAGGATCGAACTGATCATCGAGGTCGTGGTTGTCTTGCCGTGCGTCCCGCCGACGACGACCGCGTTTGGTTTCAAGCGCAATAGGTCGGCGAGGAGGTCGCTGCGGTGGATGACGGGTATCGCGCGCTCGCGGGCCGACGCGATTTCGGGGTTTTCCTGCGCGACTGCCGAAGAGCGCACGACGATCGCGGAGTCGCCCAGGTTGGATGCGTCGTGGCCCGCGAAGAACTCGAGCCCAAACTGCTTGAGGCGGTCGGTGATTTCGGAGGCGTGGAGGTCGGAACCGGAAACTCGGTAGCCGAGATTGAGGAGAATTTCGGCGAGCCCGCTCATGCCGATACCGCCCACGCCGACAAAATGAACGCGCCGCCGGACACCGTGACCGAGAGGCTGGCGGCTCATCGTGTGGCTTCCCCAAGCGCTAGATATTGTGTTTTGAACCAGTATAGCAAAGCTCACAATACAATAGAAGGGTTTGGACAGGATTTACAAGATGAGGAGGATTTGACGGTACCCGTAGCGCGGAGCGGGGTTGCGTGCATACAATGCCAGACCCGGGAGGGACGCGCTCCTGCGCGTCCGCAGTGCGCAGATGAACTGCGGCGATCGCACGTGCA
>JBGTJY010000927.1:0-6621 GCA_041744855.1 Candidatus Hydrogenedentales bacterium | reverse complement strand
TTGAATCTAAGGGTGCGACGACGTACGCGTTCGATCCGGCGAATCCGGTGCCGACGATCGGCGGACTGAATCTCGGCGGCGAACTCGGGCCGATGGACCAGCGCGCGATTCCCGCGCGCGAAGACTATCTGCGTTTCGAATCCGCGCCGCTTGAAGAGGACCTGATCATCGCGGGCAACACGCGCTTCGAGTTCTGGGCGGCGACCGATGGACCCGACACGGATTTCATGGTGAAGCTGGTCGATGTGTATCCGGACGGCTATGAAGCGATCGTGAATGACAATCCGATTCGCACGCGCTATCGCGACGGCCGCGACGTCGAAGACGTGAAGATGATGACGCCGGGCGAGCCGGTGAAACTCGAGATTGACCTTTGGGAAACGGCGCTGACATTTGAGAAGGGGCACAAGATTGCGGTGCACGTGAGCTCGAGCAACTATCCGCGATTCGAGGTGAACCCGAACACGGGTGAAGCCCCGGGCGAATCGACCATCGCGCCGCGTACGGCGTCGAACACGATCTACCACGAAGCGGCGCGGCCGTCGGCAATTGTGTTGCCGGTGCTGACGGCACAACCGTAAACGACGCGGGCCGGTTGGAAACCGGCGTTACCTGCCGGGGTTCTTGAAGCGCGAACGGATTTTATTCCAACTGAAGTGCTCCGCGAAGAGGTTGGTGCGGAAGAATTTTCGTTGGAGGGCCGGGAAGAATCCGATGACGCGGTTCGCGAATTTCAACATGCGGAACCAGAGCGGATAGAGGCCGATGCGGGAGAGCACCGCTTCGCGGGCGGAGTAGAGTGAGTCGAGCCATGCGGGGAGCGGCTGGAGTCGATCGGCGGGCGTGAAGAACGCGTAGCCGTTGTGTTCGAGCGTTTGTTTGGCGACGCGTTCGAAGAGGCGGATTTGCGCGGGTGACATTTGCTTACGCCACTTCTCGGAATTGCCGGGGATGATCTTGATGGCCGCGGCGAGTTCGGTGTGGCGGGATTCGTCGTATACACCGAAACATTTGGCGATTTGTTCGAAGATTTCGGCGGGGCGCACGACGAGGTCTTCGTAACGGAACTCGTAGTAGCGGCCGTTCATGTGTTCCCGCGCGTGCCGTTGCATTTCGTCAACGCGGCCCGCCCACCATTTCGCCGCGCCGTAGATGCTGACGGGTCCCCAGTTTTTCACTTCGAGCAGCGAGAGCGCGACGTCGCGGCCATCGCGGATGATGTGCACGACGGGCGGATTGCCGTAGACGGCGTCGACGATGTCCATGTGGCAACAGTAGAGACAGGTCTTGTTGAGGACGCGGTCTTTGCCTTTTGTGTCCGCGATGTGTTGAAAAATACCGCGGACGAATTGGGCAAAATCGAACCCGCCGTCTTGCACGAAGTCGCGATAGTCGAAGAAGACCGCGTGGTAGTTGGCCATGTTCGCGAAGTACCAGTCGGAAAGCATCGACTGGATGAATCGTTCTTGTTCACGGCGGGACCACGTGGCGGCATCGCGTGATTTGCGGTAACCGGAGAGGACCCATTTCGATTCGTTGCCCTCGGCGATGCTGTAGTGCTCGTTGAGGGTTTCTTGGACGAAAGTCGTGCCGGAGCGTTCGCAGCCGAGGAAGAAGAGGGCGGGATGCGGCGAGCGGCGCGAATCGATCTCGCGTTTTTGTTCCAAACTGTCGTGCATCGTAGTGACCCCACATCCCCCTAAATCCCCCTTCGAAGGGGGACTTTCAATCAAGGCAGGTACCAGTAGCCGAATAGGTATTTTTCGTCGCGCGGGCCGCGTTTTACTAGCGCGTCGCTGGGTTTCCAGTTTTCGGGGAGCAGCATGGCGCAGGTGAATGCGGTGGATGCCATGGTTTCGTGGACGGTGAATTCGCATTGGCCGGTGTTGAGCTTGGGATGCGCGGACCAGCGTCGCCACATGGGGACTTGGACGTTGACGAACGGCACGCCGCGGCCTTCGCGTTGGCGGCGTGTGGGCGCCATCCAGATGTCGCGATTGAGCACGTCGAAAATGCCTTCGGTGACGCCGTAGAGCGTGATGCCGGGGACGGGATCGCGGATGCCGTCGTCGCGGCTGATTTCGTGTTGGAGCACGACGGGATAGGCTGAACCGATGCCGGTAGTCCACGACATGCCGAGCGGATTCGCGCCGAACATGAAATCGGCGTTGAGGATCGCGGCGTCGCGGTAGCGTTCGTCTTTCGTAAGCGCGTAGGCGATGAGGAGCAGGCGGCCGGGGTTCATCATGTCGCTCGCGCCGAAGGCCATGTTGCGCGCTTGCGAGCGCGGCCAGGTCTGGCGATAGGGCATTTCGTCGAGTTGTTTGACGAGTTCGTTCGCCGGCTCGAGGTACCAGCGCTTGCGATAGCCCTCGGCGACCGCGGCGGGAAGGATATCCGCGCCGGGCGCGAGGAGGGAGAAGTAGAACCACGTCGAATAGTCTTTGAAGGTGTACGGCCATTCGGTCGGGGCGAGCGCGCCTTTGAGGTGCTGCTCGATGTTCTCGACGTAGGACTTATCGCCCGTCAGCAGAAACATGCGCACCTTGGCTAGCGCGAGATATGGCTGGACCATCGCCTCTTTTTCTTCCCACGCGATGGTGTAGGCCGCGCCGCGGCCGCGATCTTGCGCGGCGTTGTTCACGATCTTGCCGAGGGAGTTTTCCGGATTCGCGCCGAATGCGTAGGCCTTTTTCGCGTTGACCGCGTAGGCGTCGGCTTTCGCGGGATCGAACTGGCGCAACTGTTGGGAGAGTTGCGCGGCGGCGGCGGCGTACACGAGCGTGTTCCAGCGCGTGCGCACGGTGTAGGTGTAGTCGATGTCCTGATCGATATCGGGATGCGTCCAGGTCAGCACGCCGCCGGAGACGCCGCCGCGATCGTCCATGCTCTTCGTCCACGCGAGCATGCCGTAGTCGACCTCGTCGAGAATGTCCGGAATGCCGTTGCCGGATTCGGGCAGATTGAGCTGGCCGTCGGTGAATTTCGCGGGGGCGAGTTCGTAGGCGTAGAGCAGGTCGAAGATGATGGAGAAATGGCGCGTGGTGCGGTCCCAGTCGGCGGCGTCGTGCCATCCGCCGCGGGCGTCGTCGGTCTTGCGCGATTTGTCGGTGGTCGCGCCGGTGACGTCGAACCCGCGGTACTCGCGCGGCTTTTCGAATTCGCCGATGCCGAAGACAATCAAGTCGGATTCGTAGACGGGTTGTGTGTGGCACAGTTGCCGCGGCCATTGCGTGTAGGGGGGTGTTAGCGCCGTGCCGCAGCGTTGGTGGTAGAAGCCCCGCATGCTCGTGTAGAAGGCGTCGCCGTAGGCATCGGGCGCGTGACGAAAACTCCAGGAGCGACCGACGCCGGGGACGTGAATGAAGAACGTCCCGGTGGCGGTCAGGCCGCTGAGGTCGATTTCGTATACGTCTTCGCCGTTGATGCCGACCTGGCTCTGGGTTCCACCGGGGGCGTCTCCGCGTTCGCCCTCCTCGGGGGAATCGCCGGCTTCGATGCGGTCGCCGACTTCGCGTCGCGGGGGTTCCCTGCGGCGGGGGCTTGCGGCGAATTGCGGGTCCTTTTCGCGGAGCGTGACGTTGCCGTTGAGCGCGACTTCGCCGGTTGTAACGTCGATCACTTGGAAGGTCTTCGCTTGGTCGAGCGGTAGCGGGCCGATGCCGTAAAGGTGCGCACCGAGGTAAGCGAATTTACGTTTTGCCGAAGGAAGATAGCCGGCTTGATTGACTTTGATGGCGCGGGAGACGGTGAGCTTCTCGTCGTAGAGGAACGTGACTTTTTTGCCGTTTTTGAGCGCGACGGTGTAACGCTTGCCATCCTTCATCGGCTCCGGAAACTCGATGTAAGAATAGAGTCCGAAGTGCACGTCTGGCGCGCCGATGCGCTGGCCTTGATCGAGCGCGGTGATGTAGTAAGCGGCGCGGGACGGCGCGAGAGGTTCTTTGTAGGTTTCGTCATTGGCACTCGTGATCGCGTAGTAGGCGGGATCGTTCAGTTGGCGTTCGCCGACTTCTTCGCGGGCGGCTGCGCCGTTGGTGAGATACGCGCGGCGGAGCTCTTCGGTCAGGCGTCGCGAGAGATTGCCGCGTTCGCCTGCGGTTTGTTTCAGCTTCTCCGCACTACGCTTAAATTCGCCGCCGAGTTTCTGGTCGATCGCATCGAGCACCTCGTCGATGTTCGTCGTGCAAACGATGACCCAGCGATTCGAGAGCAGTTGGAATTGTTCGACGCCGTCGTACTCGGGAATGTGAACGGGGAACTTGCCTTCCCACTCGGGGGGAAAGGATTCGGCCATGGCGCAAGCGCAGGCCAGGAATGCGATGCAGAAGCTCGCGCAGAGGCGCAGAGACGCAGAGAAATATGCAGTGTTCGATGTGTTTTGCTTGCGCATCAGCGGACGCTCGGGGCGACGGAAGGCCGCGCGGGTGTGGTTGATGGGGCGAGCTCGAGCTCCTGGATGCATTTCGCTAAACGGTTCGGGGGGAATTGCGCCTTGGACGAAATCATGATCGCGACGTGATGATCTTTGATGCCGGATAGGAAGTCGCGCACTTGGGATTCGCTCAGCGGGTCTTGGTCCCAGTGCCCTAGACAATTCAGCGTGCTGTCGGGATAGTGACCAGAAGTTTCACGCAGGACTTGCTCCGCGAAGACGCCGTAGAGGATGTATTCGGAGAGATGCCAATGGCGGCAGATCGTCTCGAGCCAGGGTTTGCCGGAGACGGATTCGATATGCTGGTGGAGGCGGAGGACATTGTCACGACGCCAAGGCACGAGATTGCCGATGTATGACGCGCCGTAGTAATCCTTGGGTTCGAGGCCTAGCAACTTGCCGGCTGTCTGGTGCCATCGCGTGTGGTTGGTGTCGTTCGCGCCGGGGACGCTCAGCAGCCGGGTCTTTCCATCGCGGAGATAGGCGGCGGGATCGAAGGGGCGGATGAGGGTAACGTCGGAATCGGCGAACACGAGCAGTTCTTGGCTGACGTGATTCGGGATGGAAAGTTTGACGAGTTGCTGCAGAAACCAATTTCGGATGGGCGCGCTCTTGAGGCTGAGCCACCAACGGCGTGCGCCCGGTACACGAAGAATCCAACGCGGGAGTACATCCTCCACACGAAGTACGGTTGACCTGCCGGCGTTGAACTCTCGGAACTGTGGTTCGTGGCGGCGGTCGACAATGATGTAGTGCGGGACATGCGCGGGAACGAATCGCTCGACTGACTCCTTAAGAAGCCGAAATCGCTCCAGATCGGACGCGGAGCAGAGGGTTATCAGCGCCGTCGAGGTAGCGCTCTCGTGATTTCCCGTCAAATCCGTTCACCCCGTGCTACTGCCTCAATGTTACATTGTACCGCAGTTTTTGACAGTTCGGCAATGAAACAGCCTACCTAACGTGTTGTGAGAAGGCAGTTTTGGAACTTGGGCCGCGAAGCGGGGGTGGCCGATGCGGACGAAGCGCGATAGACTTGCTCGATGTACGAAGGCGTGATACAGGGGCGAGTCATCGCCGCGGCTGCGGTCCTTGGGACACTGTGGACGCTTGAAGCCGCCTGGCCCATGTTTCGCGGCCGGCGGGAACACACACGGCACTACGCTCGCAACGTTTTCCTTGGGCTTTTCAACGCGGGGATGGTGGCGTTCGTGTTTGCGGGGGCGCTGTCTTTCGTCGCGGAATCGGCGCGGGCATCGGGATTTGGTTTGCTGAATTGGATCGAGGGTCTGCTGAATTGGAACGACGGTCTGCTGAATTGGACCGAACTGCCATGGGCGGCGTATTGGCTGGCCGGAATTGTCCTACTGGATGCCTGGCAGTACGCGTGGCATGTGATGAACCACAAACTGCCCATCTTGTGGCGGTTTCACGCCGTGCATCACAGCGACGCGGAATTGGACGCGAGCACGGCGGTGCGTTTTCACACGGGCGAAATTGCGCTTTCGTCGATCGTGCGCCTGGCTGTGATTCCCGTATTGGGGCTTTCAATCATGCATGTGGCGGTGTATGAACTCATTTCATTGCCGATCGTGATGTTTCATCACAGTAACGTTCGTATTCCGTCGGGCCTGGATCGCGTGGTGCGCCTCTTCGTCGTGACGCCGAGGATGCACTGGGTCCATCATAGCGATTATCAGCCGGAGACCGACTCGAACTTTGCGACAATTTCGCCGGTTTGGGATCGCGTGTTTGGGACTTTCAAGTTGCGTCAAGACCCGTTGACGTTGAATCTCGGTCTTCGGGACTTCGAAGAGCCGGAATGGCGGCCGCTGCTGGGATTCTTGGCGATTCCGTTCCGGCACTACTTCCGTCGATCGAACAAAAACGAGCCGGTCGAGTGATACAACCGGCTCGCGGATCTTTGCGACCTCGCACGGATTAGAATTTTGCATCAAACGGACGTTAGGGGCGGTTAGGTCTTTCTTCCTTTTTTTCCGGCGTTTGCTGTGGGCGATCGGCCCGTTCGTTTCTGGGCTCTTGCGCGGGTCGAGATGCCTGCGGCGCAGGTTTGCCTCGGGTTGGCGCGGCGGACGGTCTTGGGGCCTGCGTTCTTTGCGGCGTTTCGCGGTTCAGGTCGGGTCGCTCGCGATCCGCTTGCGGCTGGCGGTCCGCAGGTGCCCGCTCTT
>JBGTJY010000926.1:0-1623 GCA_041744855.1 Candidatus Hydrogenedentales bacterium | reverse complement strand
GACCGGTGGTTTTTCCGAATGAACCTCGCGGAGAACCCAGCGCCCGCCCCGCGCAGCTACCTGAGCTACGCGCGGGAATGCCTCGACAAGCTCATCGCATACGGCACCGACCGCTACGGGGCGGTTCACGCGCCGGTGCTTGTCTCCATCCTCGACGTGCGCACCCTGGAATGTCCGCGGAATCCCGAGGCGCTCGACGGGGAATGGCGCACGCAGCGCCACGGGCGGCGGAGTCCGGGCGGGGCGAATCTGCTCTTCGACCAGCCGACGCTCGACGCGATGCTGCTCATGAGCGCGGCGACCGGCGACGCGAAGAATCGGGATTTCGCGAACGGCTACATGAGCTGGGCGATGGACAACCTGCTCGACACGCGCGCCGGGCACGAGGGGACGTTCTGGTGGGGCTGGCACTATTTCTACGATGTGTTCACCGACACGAAGAAGGCGTTCGTGAACACCGAAACGCCGGGGTCGCAGAGCGCGTATCACGAGATCCACGAGACGCACTCGATCGAGTGGGAGAAGATGTGGGCGCTCGATCCCGCCGCCGTCCAGACCGAGATCGAGCGCATCTGGGAGTGGCACGTCGTGGACAAGACGACCGGGCGCATCAACCGGCACGACGTGGTGACGCCGAGCACGATCGGCTTCGATTTCTCGATGTCGGCGGCGTCCTACATAAAGGCGTTCGCCTTTCTCCATAGCAAGAGCGTGGGCGGCGCGGTCTGGCTCGGCCGCGCGAAGCTGCTCGCGAACTACTACTGGAACGCCCGCAACACGACGACTGATCTCATTCCCGAAGCGCCCTACGCCGAGGGGACGAACCGTTTCGACAAGTTCCGCTTCACCACCGCCGCCGCCGGACTGCACACACACGGCTTGCTGAAGGCCTACGAGCTGACGGGCGACATGCTTTTCCGCGACCGCGCCCGCTCCTATCTGAAAGCTTACGCGCAATATGGCTACGACGCCGCCACCGCGAAATTCTGGGGATCGCTTCAGCTCAATGGGACGCCCGTGCCTGGTCCGCGCCTCACGACTGGCTACGAGGCTGGCGAACCGCGCGGACATCTCGACTGCTGGCAGCCCTACGTCGCCGGCTACGAGTATCCGATCTACGCGGGCATGGCCTTCGCGTATGGATACAAGGTGACGGGCGACCCCGCGCTGCTCGTGGCCGCGCGCCGGTTCGCCACCTTCATTGAGGCGAACCTCCCACCCGAGCAATCGCTCGCGACTTCAAGCTACGCGACCTATTCGGCGGAATACGCGCCGCATGGCGCGCACGCGGCTACCTACGCGCACCTAATCTCCTTCTTTGTGGACATGTATGTGCTGACGGGCGAGCAGCCCTTCCTCGATCAGGCGAAAGCGCGCGCGGACGACGCCATTGCGAAGCTCTATTTTAATGGCCTCTTCCGCGGCCACCCCGCCAAGCCCTACTACGAGAACATCGACGGCGTCGGCTTCCTCCTCTACGCGCTCATTCAACTCGATGCGCTGCTGGCCGATCCCGCCAATGCGGTCGCGACTAAGGCGCTCACGCGCGAAGGCGTCCCGGTGGATTTTGACAACTGGTAGGGGAACCAGACGGCGAAGCCATGGCGTTGGGATTTAATCGGC
>JBGTJY010000925.1:0-1580 GCA_041744855.1 Candidatus Hydrogenedentales bacterium | reverse complement strand
TCGGCTGCCTGAGCCAAATCGCCTGTTAGTTCTCCGCGTTTGCGTATTGCAACGCTTAAGCCCTCGATAACCGTTTCGACTCCTGAGCCGGGCAGGGCAACGAACTTTTCGGTCGGTGAAATCGGAAGCGATCGTTCCTTCGCGGCGGCGACAATTGCCCGTGCGATCGGGTGCTCGCTGTGGGTTTCCGCTGACGCCGCGATTGCCAGCGCCTCGTTTTCGGGAACGCCGTCGGTGACGATGTCGGTCACTTGCGGGCTGCCGAGGGTGATCGTTCCGGTTTTGTCGAGGACGATTTTTTGTATGCCCGCGAGCCGCTCCAGCGCTTCAGCGTCGCGCACGAGGACGCCGAGTTGGGCTGCCCTTCCGGTGGCGGTCATCACCGCCGTCGGGGTCGCAAGGCCGAGGGCGCATGGGCACGCGATAATGAGCACCGCGACGCTCGGGATCAGCGCGTCCACGAAGGTCGCGCCAAACATCATCCATCCGACGAAGGTCGCCACGGCGATCATTAGCACGATGGGTACGAAGACGCCGGTGATTTTGTCCGCGAGCTTTTGGATCGGCGCGCGCGAGCCCTGGGCTTTTTTGACGAGGTCGACGATGCGTGCGAGCGCGCTGTCGGATCCGACCGCTGTGGCTTGGAACCGAAATGCACCGTGAACGTTCAGCGTGCCGCCAAATACGCGGTCGCCTTTAGCTTTGTCGACAGGCAGGCTCTCACCTGTTAGCATTGATTCGTCGACCGAACTTGATCCTTCCGTGACGACACCGTCGACTGGGACCTTGCCTCCCGGTCGAACCGCAACAGTGTCGCCTGCGTGGACTTCGGATAGCGGCACTTCGCTTTCGACGCCATCGCGTATCACGAATGCGGACTTCGCCTCCAGCTCCAGGAGCTTGCGGATTGCTTCGCCGGTGCGGCCTTTCGCGCCGGCTTCGAGCCATCTGCCCAGCAAAATCAGGGCGATGATCGCGGCTGCGACCTCGTAATAAACCTCCACGTGATGGCCGCCTTGAATCGTGCGCCAGAGGCTGTAGAGGAACGCCGTGCCGGTGCCGATGGCGATCAGGACATTCATGTCAGCGAAGCGTCCGCGGAGGGCTTTTAGGGCATTTACGTAGAAATGTCCGCCCGCCCAAAAGACCACCGGCGCTGCCAGCAAGGCTTGCAGCCAAGGGTTCAGCATCGGCACGCCGGGGATGTGCATCGAAGTCGCGATTAGTGGGATCGAAAGCGCCATCGCCACCTTGAACTTCAGGCCGAGCACGTCTGCCTCGCGACGCTTGTCCTCGGCTTTATCCTCGCTGGATTTTGCGCCGGCAGGCGATGCGCCGTAGCCGGTCTTCTCGACGGCGGCGACCAAGTCTGCGGCATCGACGGAAGGCGCGACGGAAATCTGGGCGGTTTCTGCAGCCAGGTTGACGTTCGCTTCGGCGACACCGGGAACGCGTTTAATCGCCTTTTCTACACGAATCACGCACGCGGCGCAGGTCATGCCGGAGATGTCGAGCGCGAGTTGCCGCGTTCCGGCGATTGGCGTGACGGCGCGGACTTCTTCACGTTTTCCGAAGAAGAA
>JBGTJY010000924.1:0-3357 GCA_041744855.1 Candidatus Hydrogenedentales bacterium | reverse complement strand
CGTGCACATGGTCAGCCGTGTGAAGGATGCGTTCCCGGGGATCGATGTGATCGCCGGCAACATCATTTCCAAAGAAGGCGCCGCGGACCTCATATCCGCCGGCGCCGATGCGGTGAAAGTCGGCGTCGGGCCCGGAAGCATCTGCACGACGCGTGTCATTTCGGGCGCGGGCATGCCGCAACTCACGGCCGTGTTTGACGTGGTCGAGGAAGCGGCGGAACACGACGTTCCCGTGATCGCCGACGGCGGTATCCGATATTCCGGCGACATCACGAAGGCGCTTGCGGCCGGCGCGGAGTCCGTCATGATCGGTTCGCTCTTCGCCGGTACCGAAGAAAGCCCCGGCGAGACGGTCCTCTACGAAGGCCGCACCTACAAGGTCTACCGCGGGATGGGCTCCGTGAAAGCGATGCAGCGCGGCAGCAAGACGCGCTACATGCAAGGCGACGTGACACGGGCGGAAAAACTCGTCCCCGAAGGCGTGGAAGGCCGCGTGCCATTCCGAGGCCCGATGGCGCACTCAGTCCATCAACTCATGGGCGGCCTGCGCTCGGGCATGGGCTATTGCGGCTGCGAAACGCTCCACGAACTCCGCACCAAGTCACGCTTTGTCCGCGTGACGCCGGCGGGCGTGACCGAAGCGCATCCGCATGACATCACGATCACGGAAGAGCCGCCGAACTACCAAATGCCGCGGTGATTCGTCCGGAGTGTCAGGTTCTAATCGCGTATGGATGATACCACTGCACGGAAGAGTTCCCTACGCAAAAAGTGGCTTCTAGGTTGTCTCGGCGTATTGACCATTACCCTGACGATCACAGCACTTTTCGTCTGGCCGTGGGTGCAGGGAATCCTGGTTCGCCTTGATCTCTACTACATACTGTCCTTC
Source organism: Candidatus Hydrogenedentales bacterium (assembly GCA_041744855.1). Lineage (GTDB taxonomy): Bacteria > Hydrogenedentota > Hydrogenedentia > Hydrogenedentales > JBGTJY01. The sequence continues at coordinate 2,468 of JBGTJY010000924.1, read as the reverse complement.
GCGCCCGCTCAGTATTCAGGTGAACATGAGGGGATGTTCGCGCCGTTGTCGCCCGAGCCGGGCCGGTTGATGTATGACTGGCAAGCGGTCTTCCCGAACTACATCGTGGCGGATAGCCTCGAAGTATTCGTACATCCACGCGACAGTTTCCGAGTTGATGGCGGCTTTACTGATGCGCAACGTGCCGAATTGCTTATCGACGATCACAGTTACTTCTATCTTGGGTACCTCATCACCGACGATCGCGAAGCGTTGGCGTTCGCTGACGCCTACCGTCAACGCCTCGCGTCTGGCGGAGATTTCACGACCGATTTACAGGTGGCAGAGGGACAAGGAAACTTTGGGGGAGCAGTGATCTACAGATTGCGGGGAGATATGTACACTTTCCTTCGCGAACAGACTGCTCTCGACCTTCCAGAAGAAGACACGTACATACGGCGAGCGCCTCTGCTTATTCAGCGCCCGCGGCCTAATGACACCGCTTTGCTTGTGTCGGGTTACTCGTACCCGGTTGACGAAGTGCCACGAGGCGAGTTCCCCGCAACTGAGACAATACTCGAAATGCTGATGTCCCTCGATGCGATGAAACCGAAGCCGTCTGCGCCCTAATTCCTCGCGTTAGGCGCCTGTGCACTCTGGCGGCTGCATTCTCGATAGGGGCCGAGGCAACAACCCGCACTGGGAACTCAAGCGGCGATCAGACTCTAGTGTCCGTACGCGATTTCGCGGTACTCGTACTCTTCCGGAATTAGGCGCGTGCGCGTTTCGTAGAATCCGCCGCCGAGTTGTTGGCCGGTGTTCGGATCGAATCGGGCCGGAATCCACACGTCGTATTTCTCGTAGCGTGCCGGCGAGATGAGGATCCGTTCGCGGACTGCCTGCTGTTGGGCTGGCGCCGCTACGCAGTACGGACACGTGTGCGCGTACGAATGCGGCGACGCGGCGGGATAAGGCGCCGCGTTTCGGTTGTTTTCCGCGAGCACGCTGACGAGACCCACGGCGGCGTTCGCCAATCCCACGGCGAGATACGCGTCCGCGAAATCGTCGTCGTGGTCGTCGTAGTAGTCACCGCGCCGGTTGTTGCGCAGGATGTCGCCGATCGCGCCCAGCCTGTCGGACCTATCGCCGCCGCGATTACCAAGGAGTGCGTCGAGGATCGGCGTGTCGCTGCCGCGGCTCGATCCGGAATCGCCGCGTGAACGAAAACGATCGCCGATGTCGGCCAACGCGTTCGCCGGCCGCGCGGAGTTGAATGAACGTTGCGAGGGCAGTGCCCTTTGCGAGGGGATGGCGCGGTTGAGCCGCGGCGATTGTGAAGCGCCAGACGGTGCGCGCATGCTCCTGATCGATGGCGATGAACGCTGCGCCTCGGCGGCGAGTGGAATTCCCGCCCAGGCAACGACCGCAGCAACTAACAGACGAGAGCACATTCGTATATGCATGGCTTTGTTCCCCGCAGCACGCCTTGGCATTAGTGCAAACAAGATTCCCACGGCCGCGCGCAATGCCTGAGGGCGCGCGGCCTCGGAATGACGAGCGATTGCAACACGCCTCTGCGTTGCAAGTTATCCCCGACTACTAACTTCGACTACCAACGCGGGGAAGAAACGTCACACGAATTTCGTGTAAGGTTCACGCTTGTTCAGAAACGGAACATGGTTCATGAAAAACGAAATTGATTTCAGCGGCAAGACCGTTTTGGTTACGGGCGGCTCAAGCGGGATCGGCAACGGGATCGCGCGCGTGTTCCGCGATCACGGCGCCGACGTGCACATTACCGGCACGAAGGCGGGCGCGGCGGACTATGCCGGGATGGACGGATGTCATCTCGACGGCTTGACGTATCACACGCTCGACGTAAGTGACGACGACGCCGTAAAGTTATTCAATCCCGGCGTCGGAAAGTTGGACGTGCTGGTGAACAGCGTTGGCACGGTGATCTATAAGCGCGGCGAATTCGAGATGGAAGGTTGGCGCAAGGTGATGGATGTGAATCTGAACGGCGTAATGCACTGCTGTCTGCGCTTTCACGATTTGCTCGCGGCGAGCAAGGGCTGCATCATTCAAGTTGCGTCGATGGCGAGTTTTCACGCGACGCGCGGCAACCCGGCGTATAGCGCGAGCAAAGGCGGGCTGCGAACACTGACGATGACGCTCGCGGAGGCGTGGGCGCGCGACGGGATTCGCGTCAATGCGATCGCGCCCGGATTCGTCGACACGAAGCTGACCAAAGTCTCGCGGGACAATCCGGCGATATACGAGGCGAGTCTGCGCGGCACGCCATTGGGGCGCTGGGCCGAACCGGAGGAAATGGGCGGCGTCTGTTTGTTTCTCGCCTCGCCACTGGCGAGCTATGTAACCGGTGTGATGATCCCCGTCGACGGCGGCGCCGGGTTATCGTGAATTTCCGCGTTATGCTGAGCGCCAGCGAAGCATCTCGATTTGGGGAGGCCTGGAGTCACTGCATG
>JBGTJY010000923.1:0-1976 GCA_041744855.1 Candidatus Hydrogenedentales bacterium | reverse complement strand
ACGCGACGCGGATGAGATTCACTTGCGGCTGCTTGTCCTGCAGGCTGCATCCCGCGGTCTGGGCGTGGAACCTGAGCTTCCACGAATTCTCTTTCTTGGCGCCATAGCGTTCGCGCATCGTCTCGGCCCAGAGGACGCGGGCGGCGCGATACTTGGCGATCTCTTCGAAGACGTCGTTGTGCGCGTTGAAGAAGAAGCTGAGCCGGCCGGCAAAGCTATCGACGTCCATACCCCGTTCCAGGCAGACATCGACGTAGTGGAAGCCGTCCGCCAGCGTGACGGCATGCTCCGATGGCAGCGCCAGCGTCTCGTCCATGCTGTTGGTATGCAGCGATTGGCACCCGCCGAGCGCCGCCGCCAGCGCCTGATAGGCGACGCGCATGAGGTTCACCTCCGGCTGTTTATCTTGCAGCGAGCAGCCCGCCGTCTGGGCATGAAAACGCAGCTTCCACGACGTCTCTTTCTTCGCGCCATATTGATTGCGCATGGCCTCGGCCCAGAGGACGCGCGCGGCCCGATATTTGGCGACCTCCTCGAACATGTCGTTATGGGCATTGAAGAAAAAGCTCAGCCGGGGGGCAAAGGCATCGATGGCGAGGCCGCGCTCCAGGCAGGTCTCGACGTAGTGAAAACCGTCGGCGAGGGTGAAGGCCAACTCCTGCACCGCCGTCGAGCCGGCCTCGCGGATGTGGTAGCCGCTGATCGAGACGCTGTTCCATTGCGGCACATGCTCGGTGCAAAACGCGATGACGTCGGCGACAAGGCGCACCGAGGGGATGGGAGGAAAGACGATCTCGTTCTGCGCGTGAAACTCCTTGAGGATGTCGTTCTGCAGCGTGCCGCGCAGGTCGGTCCAGGCGATGCCGCGCCTTTTAGCGTTGGCGAGAAAGAACGCCATGACGATGATGGCGGGCGCGTTGATGGTCATCGACACGGAAACGTCGGCCAGGTCGATGCCGTGAAAAAGTTGCTCCATGTCGTCGAGCGTATCGACGGCGACGCCGAGCCTGCCGACCTCGCCCAGCGCCCGGCCATCGTCGGAATCGAGCCCCATGAGCGTGGGCAGGTCGAACGCCGTGGAAAGCCCCGTCTGGCCCTTTTCCAGGAGAAAGCGAAAACGCTCATTGGTCTGCCGCGCCGTGCCGAAACCCGCGAATTGCCGCATCGTCCACAGCCGGCTGCGATACATCGACGCATGCACGCCGCGCATATACGGATACTGCCCCGGAAACCCGGGATCGGCCGGGGCTGCGTCGCCGACCGTCTCGGGCGAATAGAGAGCCTCGATAGGCACGCCGCTCACCGTCGTCGGCGGCTGCTCGCGCAGGGGCGCGGCGGCGTTTTCTTTTTGCCAGCGGTCGAAGGCGGTTTTGTCGATGGGCATGCTTTACTTCTTAGGTTTCAAGGGAATCGCACATTACGATCCGCGAACGCCGGTCACGGATAGATTGCCCGAAACGTCGGATCGGCGTGCTTGTAGGCGACCGCCACGTTTCCATGTGCGAGTACGTGCCGGAACAGGTGATCGACGTCGCGCTTCGCCATGTGGCGATTGTACCAGGCAAGTGCGCCGACGAGGAATGCCGCGGCTACTGCCACCGTGACGATCAAGGGCCTAAAGCGCCGCAGCAGCACCAGGACGGCTCGACGTGGTGTGTCACTTTTCGGGGCCGTACCATCAAGGATTCGCATTCCTTTTTCCGTTTGGATCAATCTTGGCCAATGCCTCAACAGCGGCTTGATAAGTTCGTTCGTCGTCGTCTTCGAGCAAGGCCCTCAATTGTGGAATCGCGGCTCTCGCCTTGGCGCCGAACTTACCCAGAGCAACCGCGGCTGCGCGTCGAACCAAATCACTTCGGTGCTGGAGGAGTGGTAGTAGTGCAGGCACGACTTCATTCGCGTTTTCGGCGATCTTTCCCAGAGCTTCTACCGCCAACATGACATTCCCAACGTGTCTCGACTTGTTGTCCAAATGC
>JBGTJY010000922.1:0-3024 GCA_041744855.1 Candidatus Hydrogenedentales bacterium | reverse complement strand
TCGTTCAGAATGACGTGCTTCCAGACTGACGTGTAGCGGTCGCGATACATCCCTCATGAACCCCGATTACGACATCATCATTGTAGGCGCTGGCCATGCCGGCGTTGAAGCTGCCCTCGCCTCGGCGCGCATGGCTAAGCGCACGCTCATGGCGACGATGCAGCTTGATGCCATCGCGAAGATGCCGTGCAACCCGGCGATTGGTGGTATCGCCAAAGGCCAGCTCGTGCGCGAAATTGACGCGCTCGGCGGCGAGATGGGCCGCTGCACGGACCGCACGGGCATTCAGTTCAAGATGCTGAATCGCTCGAAGGGGCCGGCGGTGCACAGTCCGCGCGCGCAGGCCGACCGCATCATGTATCAATTCGACATGAAGCGCGTGTGCGAAGACACGCCGAACCTCGATCTCAAGCAGGTGATGGTCGAAGACCTCATCGTGCGCGACGGGCGCGTGTACGGGATCGTCACAGCGCTCGGGCAGGAAATCACAGCGCGCGCCGTTATCGTCTGCTCGGGGACGTTCCTCGGCGGCAAGCTGCATTTCGGGATGACGCAGACCGAGGGCGGACGCGGCGGAGAGATGCCCGCGAACGCGCTTAGCCACACGTATCGCGCGCTGGGATTCAAAGTCGGCCGCATGAAAACGGGCACGGTGCCGCGCATTCATCGGCGCAGCATCGACACGAGCGTGATGGTCGAACAGCCCGGCGATGACGACCCGCGGCCGTTTTCGTTTTTCACGCCGATCGCGGGATTCAGCCCGAACAAGATCATGTGCTGGCTCACGTATACCAACGACCACACGCACGACGTGATCCGCGGCAACCTCGACAAATCGCCGTTGTATGCCGGCGTGATTGAAGGCATCGGCCCGCGGTATTGCCCGAGCATCGAAGACAAGGTGATGCGTTTTCCGGAAAAGACGCAACATCGCGTCTTTCTCGAGCCCGAAGGCTTGATGACCTCCGAGGTCTACGTCAACGGCCTTTCGACGTCGTTGCCGGAGGAAGTGCAACTCGCGTATCTGCGTACCGTGCCGGGGCTCGAGCAGGCCGAGATTATCCGCCCGGGCTATGCGGTCGAATACGATTTCATCCCGCCGACGCAGCTCAAGACGACTTTGGAAACGAAGCTCCTCGAAGGCCTCTACCACGCCGGCCAGGTGAACGGCACGTCAGGCTATGAAGAGGCGGCGGCACAAGGTTTGTATGCCGCGCTGAACGCGGTGCGCAAGATCGACGGCATGGAGCCGCTTTACATTTCGCGGAGCGAAGGCTACATCGGCGTGCTCGTCGATGACATCGTGACTCGCGGACTCGTCGAGCCGTATCGGCTGTTCACAAGCCGCGCCGAGTATCGGTTGCTACTGCGGCACGACAACGCGGATTTGCGGCTCGCGCAGTATGGCATCGCGGGCGAGGATTTCTTGCAAAGCGTTCGCGCGAAAGAAGTCGCTGTACAGCAAGAGATCAACCGACTCGAATCGAAATCGATTGGGCCATCGTCCGAAATCAATGCGTATCTCGCGTCGATAGGTGAGGAGCCGTTGACGGAATCGCAGAGCGCGGCGGGCCTGTTGCGCCGTCCCGGGGTGACGCTGGAGCAAGTGCACACGCTCGCGCCCCCGCCAAATTCACTGGATTTCGAAACAACGGAACAGGTCGAGATTCAAACGAAGTACAAAGGCTACATCGAGCGGCAACTGCGCGATTGGGAACGCTTCCAAAAAGATGAAGCGCACGCGCTGCCGGCCACGATGGACTACGACTCGATTCCCGGCTTGCCGGCGGAAACCCGGCAACGCCTGAATGAGATTCGCCCCGCGAATCTAGGACACGCGGCGCGTGTTCCGGGCGTGCGCGCGGCGGATGTGACGGTGCTGCACATTTACCTGGAAAAGCAGCGGCGGGAACGTGCGAGCGCGTAGGCTATCCTTCTGCATCTGGTACAATTTCGTCATGTCGAACGCTGCACACAATGGTCCTAAGCGGACAATCGAAGCCACATACGAGGACGGTGTTTTTAAGCCGCGTGTCGCGATTCGACTGCCTGCCGGCACTGAGGTCCGTGTAGAGTTGCCCGACACCCGTGACCCGATGGAAATCATGGCGGAGCGAATGCCGAATTCGTTTGGCCGAATGTCCGACGATGACGCCGCCGAGATGATTCGATTAATTGAAGAGGAGTTCGAGCAGGTCGAGCCCGATGACTGACGGGCCATTGCTGCTCGACACGAACGCGGCGATTGCTTTATTGAATCAGCGTACGGATGCTACCGTCGTCGCTGCGGCCTTTGGGCCAGTGATTTTGCCTCTCTTCGCAGTCGGGGAACTCGAATACGGCGCGCGCAATTCGGAAAATCCCACTAGAAATCTTAGGACTCTTGAGAATCTTGTCACGGATCTCGCGATCTTAAATCCGGACCGGGAGACAGCCGCGCACTACGGGGAAATTCGCGCAAGGCTTCGACGAAAAGGTCGACCCATCCCGCCGAATGATCTGTGGATCGCGGCCCTCGCTTTGCAACACGGCCTGCCGGTTTTAACTCGTGACTCTCACTTCGACTACGTTGATGGAATCACCGTTGTCGGCTGGTGAATGAGCTTACGATATAGCTACTTCGCGAGCGTCCCCGCCACGCGATTCGCCACATGCGGCGGGCAGCCGTCGCAGCCGTTGGTGCGGTAGAGCGTCGTGTTGGGGATGGCGTGGGGGAGGCTCGTGTCTTGGAGCGCCGACTTAAGCCCGCGCTCAAGCACGTTGCCCATGTCGTATTGCCCCTCGCCGAGGACGAGGCCGCACGTGAAAAGACGGCCGTCGATCCCGACGCATGCCAAGGCTTTGGGATTCTCGCACGTACACACGCGATCTTCGGGGCGCACCGTCGCTTCGCACATTTGAAGTCCGAGATCGCGTAACGGGCGCAGTGCGTCGAGCACCGCTTTGTCCCCGACGACGAACGTCCGCTTTTGGTCGAGTTGCGTGAGGCGCTCGACGTCATCTTCGCTAAGCGACGCGCTCGAG
>JBGTJY010000921.1:0-8036 GCA_041744855.1 Candidatus Hydrogenedentales bacterium | reverse complement strand
GCCCACCGCGCGGGGCACCACGCCCATCGAAGACAAGGACCTCTCGATCACGCTCGCCTATGGCCCAGGCGGACCCGATGGACGCGGCCCGGTCTACCTCGACGACAGCGAGGTCCTATCGATGGCCGAGCTCGAGCAAATCCTCGTTCAGCGCTATAACGAAAATCCCGACGTACGCCTCCTCGTGCGCCCCGATGAACGCATCGAAGTCGGCCGCTACGTGGAAGTCCTCGGTATCGCCCGCAGCATCGGCATTCGCAATCTCGGCATCGTTGCGCGGCCCGCCGGCGAAGACCAGGAAAACGCCGAACCAACCAACGCGCAGTGACGCGTCTCAGGTTTGCTCCGCGCCCGTTTGCGGATTCGAGCCCGGTTGCTGATTCGAGCCCGATTCCTGCGGCGCCGGGATCGGACTCACCAATATCTTGTCCACCCGCTGGCGGTCCATGTCAATCACTTCGAAGTTGAAACCGCCAAACTCGAACTTGTCGCCTTCACCCGGTATCCGGCCAAACTTCAGCAGCACGAACCCCGCCAACGTTTGAACGTTCTCGAACTCGCCGGCGTAAGGATCGAAATCGGGAATGATTCGCGCTATCCAATCCAACTCGACAAGTCCATCGACCAGCCAGGTTCCATCGCTCCGCTGCATGACGATGGGCTTCGCGCGTTCCTCCAGCGAGGGGAAATCCCCCACAATCGCCCGCATTACGTCCGTCAAGCTTACCCAACCCTCGATCCCGCCAAACTCGTTCGCCACGAGCGCATTGTGCTGCTTCGATCGGCGAAAGGTGTCCAGCAATCGAAGTACCGTCTGCGTCGCGGGAACTACCAAGGGATCGACCATCAAGTCCCGTATCCGCGCGGACAGCCCCGCAGCCAGGTTCGCATAAATCGACTTGACCGACACAATCCCCACCACGTTGTCGCGTGTCCCTTCGAAAACGGGAAAGAACGTATGGCCGCTCAATACGATCTTGCGCCAAGCTGACTCATGCGGCTCATCGATCCCAAGCCAGGTAATCTTCAGACGCGGCGTCATTACGTCCCGCACCCGCAACTGATCGAGCTGGAGCGCGCCCTCCACAATCTTGCTCTCTACTTTATTGAATGCCCCCGAACGCAAGCCCTCCTGCATCAAAACCTTTATCCCCTCTTCGGAAACCGGCTCACCCGTCCCAAGCTTGATGGGGAGCCATCGCAGCAGGAATTCAGTGGAAACATCCAGCAGCTTCACAACGGGACTGGACACGATCGACAGCGCATTCATCGGCGCGGCCACGGCCATCGCGATGCCTTCTGGATTCCCCAAGCCAATGCGCTTGGGAACCAGCTCGCCGATGAGCAAGGAGAAGAAAGTAATGACGAGTACGACGAGACCCAATGCAATGGGATCACTGTAGGGCGCAATCCCTGGCACCTTATCCAGCATCTGCGCCAGAACGTCCGCGATGCGCGCGCCACCGAACGCGCCCGCCAATATCCCTACCAGCGTGATTCCAATCTGAACCGTCGCCAGGAAGCGGTTGGGTGATTCGACAAGACGCAGCGCGGCCTTCGCCTTCCCCACGCCATCGTGCGCCAACTGCCGGATGCGCGCCTTATTGACGGATACCACCGCAATTTCCGTCATCGCCAGCGCCCCGTTGACAACAAGCAACGCCCCGATGACGCAGATTTCGAACCACACCGATCCCATGGAGCTATGGTATCCGTCCGAATCGTCTCATTGCATTTCCGCGATTCAAACCCTCGTTGCCCAAATCGCGAAGCAACTGTTATAGTTGACGCGCACCGAATTGCCGCTCAAGATTCTTGGCCGCCGCCGCACCCCGTGTGGCGCCCTGCAACGCCCCAACGCGCCGCGCGTCAGACTCTGGTCCAAGGGCGGTTAGCTCAGTTGGTTAGAGCGCTTGGTTTACACCCAAGAGGTCGCAGGTTCGAGCCCTGCACCGCCCACCATCTTCGCCGAATCGTTCAATTGGCTCGTGCGCCGTCGATGAATACCGCTAGTGGCTTTGCTCCGTGTTGCCCGGCGCGGTCGAGCAACATGAAATTCGCGCGCTTGCCTTCGCTGATGACAAGCTGTCGACCCTTTATCCCGAACAGGCGCGCGGGAATTGTCGAGCCGGCGTGAATGGCTTCTTCGAAGGTCATCGCGCCGGCGGCGGCCGCGTTGCGCACGGAGTCGATCAACATGCTCGCGCTGCCCGCAAGCAGGTTGGTGCCGGTGAGGCAGATGCGGCCGTTGGGCTTCAGCTCGACCGGCACGCCCGCCAGGTCATACGGTCCCGGTGGCATTCCCGCAACGTGCGTGGCATCCGAAGTGAGAATCGTGCGCGATGTGTCTTTCGCGCGGACGAGCGATATGAGTACATCGGCGGGGAGATGATGGCCGTCGGCGATGAGCGAAATGCTGAGCCGATCGTCCGCCAGTTGCGGCCAGAGCGGATTGGCGTGACGGTTGATCGTTTGCGACATCCCATTGCCAAGGTGCGTGCAGAGCGTCGCCCCGGCGTCCGCAGCCGCGTGAATCTGATCGGCGTTCGCGCCGTGATGTCCTAGCGAGACCGCGACACCGCGCGCGATACAGCCGCGGATGAACGGGATCGCACCGCGTTGTTCCGGCGCAAGCGTCACGTACAACACTCGGCCATTGAGAATCTTTAGCCATTGATCCAATTCGCGCAGGCTCGGTTTGCGCACGTGTTTCGCCGAGTGCGCGCCGCGGGGACCGTCCTCCGGCGAAATGTACGGACCCTCGATGTGGACTCCGGGGATGCGTCGGCGGAGTGAAGAGTCTTGCAGCGCCTCCGCGAGTACCTGAAAACTTTGTGTCATGCGTTCGGGCGAATTGGTGATGATGGTCGGCACCCAGCGCGACACACCCCATGCGGCGAGGGCGTTCGAGAGCGCGGCGACATCTTCCGGCCGACACGCAGGGCTTTGCAGGTCGATGCCAAACGCCCCGTTCACCTGGATGTCGAAAAGCGTCGGCGCGATGATCGCCGTCTTGCCGCCAATGTCCGCGCGCTGCTTTGTCGCGACGCTCGTGCGAACGACGCGCCCCTTTTCGATAAAGATGTCGCGCGCGGCGGACTCCCCCAGCGGAATGCCGCGAACGAGTATCCGATCGTTCGACGCCACGCCGTCAATCGCGCGAACGCGGAGTAATCTTGGACTCAACTCGCGCGCCGTCGCGCATCACGACAACGTTCACTTCCTCGCCGACTTTCAGCGCCTCGATGGCAAACGTGTAATCGTAAATGTTCTCGATCTTGCGGCCCGCCAACTCGACGATCACGTCGCCCGTTTTCAGACCAGCGTCTTCCGCTGGCGCGCCTTTCGTGACGCCGGAGATTTTAAGGCCGGGCACGCCGGACTCGGCGTAGTCCGGAATCGTGCCGAGGTACGCGCGCAGATTCGCGCGCATTTCCATATTCTCCGGCTTCGCCTGTTCGAGATAGTCCGGCGGATCCTCCATCGTCACGAGCGACCGCGCAACAAGGCTCATGAACGTCGCGATTTTTTGCGCGCCGTCGTAGTTGATCTTATCAGCCGTGTCGCGCGGGCTGTGGTAATCCTCGTGAGCGCCCGTGAACGCGTTGAGGAACGGCACGCCGCGCAGGTAAAACGCGGTCGCATCCGTGGGCAGGTAGTTGTCGTTCTGCGTCGTGATGGACAGCCCGACCGGCACATTGCGGCGCTCGACTTCGCTGGGCCACACGCTGCTGGATTGAATGCCGGCGATGATCACGCTCTTGTCGAGCCGGCCAACCATGTCCATGTTCAAATACGCGGCGATTTCCGGGCGAAGCGATTCCTTCGGGTCTTTTCCCGCGTAGGTTCCCGTGAAGTGATACGCGCCGAGCAGCCCGAGCTCTTCGCCGGACCACGCGGCGAAAATGATGTCGCGCTTCGGCATCTGATCGATGCGACGCACGGCACGGAGATCTGTATTGAGCCGCTGCGCAATCTCGAGCATCGCCGCGACCCCCGAGGCGTTGTCGTCCGCGCCGTAATGAATCGCGTCCTGTTCCCCGCTGCGCGCGAGCGAACCCGAACCCGCGCCGACACCGAGGTGATCCGCATGCGCGCCAATTACGATGACGCTCTCGGCAGGACGATCGGCCGCGTTGAGACGCGCAAGGACATTGCGCCCAACTGCTTTTTCCTGCGCGATGGCGATGGTCGATTCGACGGTCAGCCCTTCGATCTTGAATCCCATCTGCGGCTGGCCCGAATCCAACTCGTCTTGCAGCGTCTTCAAATCCTTGTTCGCGTAATCGAGCATTTGTTGGGCGGTCGCATCGGTGACGGAAACCGCGAACACGCTCGTACCGCCGAGCGACGTGTCGAATGCCATGGGCACGAGCTGATCGTCGACCTGCGAGTTGGGCCCGCTCGCGACGATGAGGCCCCGCGCGCCGAGGTCGCGAACGGTCATCGCTTTGTAACGCAGGCTCGAATGCGCCGCGAAATGCTGGTTCATCTGGGGCGAAATGTCCTCGGGCGCGTAACGAAACACGAGCACCCATTTATCCGTCACGTCGAGATGGACGAACGAGTCGTATTCGTCGAATTCGGCTGACTTCGGCGCCTTGATTCCGTAGCCCGCGAAGACGATTTCCGAAGCGTCCGCGCGCCCATTCTTCGAAAACGCGAGCGGCCGCCATTCGGTGTCCGCGGCAAACGCCACGGGATGCGCGCCGGAGACGAGGCGTAGCTGGTTGCCTTCGCCGAGTTTCACGCCTGCAGTAAATTCGAAGGATTGGAAATAGGTCCCGTTGTCACCCGCGGGCGCAAGACCGATGTGCTCGAACACGTCCGCGATGTACGTCACGCTTTTGAGTTCGCCTTCGGTTCCCGTGCGCCTGCCTTGCAATTGCTCCGAAGCCAAAAACTCGATGTGGGTTTTCAGATCGCCGGTCGTTATCGCGGCCTCCGTAGTTGCCGGATCGGGCGCGCCCTCGAGCGCCACTTCGGGCATGGCGAACGCGTCGAGGCCAAACCCGTCAAGGCCAAGCGCGGTGCGCGCCGCGGCGTCGTCCCAATTCGCCAGGAAGATTTGCGATTCCTTCGTAGGCGTGCGATTCGAGGTCCACGCGAGGCGCGAACCATCCGGCGAGAAGACCGGCAGGCCGTCGAATCCATCAGTGTTCGTGACACGAACTGGATCGCGATCGCCGGCAGCGTCGACTAAGTAGAGTTCAAAGTTCGCGAAACCATGCACGTTGGTCGTGAAAATTAGGTAATCGCCCGACGGATGAAAATACGGCGCCCACGACATCGCGCCGATCTCCGTCAATTGCTTTTGCTCGGAGCCGTCGATATTCATCGTGAACACTTCCGCCGTCGCACCGTTTTCGCTGAATCGGCGCCACGTGATCTTTGTGCCATCGGGACTAAAAAACGGCCCGCCATCGTAACCCTTGACGTCCGTCAGTTGCCGCAGGTTCGATCCGTCCGCGTCCATGATGTAGATGTCCATCATGAACGACTTGTCGAGTTCGAATGCCTTCGTGTCGGCCTCGTTCATCGGCGCGGAATACGCCTTGCGGTTCGATGCGAACGCGATGTGCTTGCCGTCGGGCGACCAAGATCCTTCCGCGTCATATCCGGCGGCATCGGTCAATTGGCGAATCGGTTTTCCGTCGAAGTCGAACTCATACAACTCGAAATGTTCGTCGTAGTCCCACGCGTAGCGCCGTTCCTGGCCCGATGCGCGAAACGCGAGTTCGTCATCCTGCTTCTTGCGCGCGTCCGGGTCGTCGTGCGTCGATGCGAAAAGCACGCGCGCCTCGGTGGGATGAATCCATGCACACGTCGTCTTGCCGTAACCGGGCGAGATGCGCCTCACGTCACCAAGTTCGAGGTCCATCAGATAGATTTGGTAGAAAGGATTGTCGGCCTCGCGCTCGCTCTGAAAAACCATCCGCCCACCGTCGGCGCTGAAATACCCCTCGCCCGCGCGTTTGCCTTCGAAAGTGAGCTGCCGCGTATTCGTGGGGAATTGCGCCTCGGTTGACACACCGTCGTCATTCGCCCACGCAGACGCGGCCAAGCCAGCACATATAAAAGGAATAGCTACTCGAAGCAACATTTCAGACACCCGGCGATTGTTGACCTGTGTGAAAAAGACCAGTGTGAACAACACCCGATCATACGCGCCACTCCGCCAAAATGTCGAAACCCCGGCGGCGCGTTGTAGCGCAGGCTTCCAGCCTGCCGCAGTCCCCAAACTCGCTCGCCAACTCTTGCAACCCCTCGCCCTGCGTGCGATACTCGCACGAGTTTTCTGGGAGCCTTGGAAGTACGGTCATGCAAATTCGATGCAGTTCAATGTTTCGCCCATTTGCCGCGTGTATTGCGGCGATTGCTCTGTGCGTCGACGCGCAAGCGCAAGACCCCGCGCTATTCGGCTCGTGGGAACGCGAAGTGACGATCCCCGCGTCGGGCCAATTTCCGGAATTCAACTACATGCAGGTCTACACGTTCACGGCCGAACGCTTCACGTTCACCGTTCACTACGACGATCTGATCGTGGGCTCCGGGCAAATTGCCGCTACGCTGTCCGGCCCCTATACGATCGACGATGACTTCGATCCGCCGCGCATCACGCTAAGCACGGAGACGATAAGCAATACGCCGGTCGAGGATTTCACCGGCGGATTCCCAACGGTACTTCGCGGCGTCTATGGGATTGATGGCACGACGTTGACCCTCGCGGCCGACTTCGCCGCCACCTTTCCCGAGTCGCTCGCGGGCGGCCTGATGTACGAGAACATCGAAACGAGGGGCATCTGCGATTTCTCGACCGAAGATTTTTTGGTCCAGCTCGATGTCCTGCGCACAGCGACCGGTCTGCTCGAAGATGCGAACGCGGACGGAATACCAGACGGAATCGCGATCGAACTCATTCGCTTCGTCGCTTGTTCCGCCGCGTCCAAAGTGCCCTCGCGCACCAATATTGGCGAAGCGGCGCAAAGCGCGTTCCTGCTCAATATGTCGTTGCTGGAATCGGCCGGCGTGGAAGAGGGACTCGAAGCCGCGGCCCTCCTGATGCTCTCCAGCCGCGAAATGCAGATGCAAGTGCTCGCCGCTTTGACGGACCTAGGTTTCACCCTGCCGGAGATTGCGAGCCTGGTCACGTGCGACGATAACCGCTGCCGAGCGGATGCACGGCTGGTTGAAGATTTGTTCGACGGCGAGGCCGATCTCGACGGCGACGGCCTCTCGAATCTCGAAGAGTTCGAGGCGAGCGGCGGCGTGCTCGCGGCCTTCCTCGAGGCCGCAACGGACAATCTCGCGGCGCCCATTGACGACGACACCGGTTGCGACGCGGGCGGATCGAATGCGATGACGCCGTTCCGCGCCGCGGACTTTGCATTGCTCGCAATGGCCGGGATCATGCTGGCATTTCTCTCTCCCGCGCGGCGGCGCAAGGGTTAGTCAACGCGATTATCCGTATGAGTCCGGCGCGCTCATACTTCCCAGACTTCCCATACTCCCCATTGAAATTCCCCTTAGTCCCGTGGATTAATCGCGGCTCCCATTGTGTACTATTTCACAAGGCGGCCACTTAAATCGAAGTGTAGAAGATTCCGTTATGTCCGATTCGTCGTATCCAGAATCGCCGGTAGGCGTAGTCGGCGTGCGGGTAACCCGTCAGGCCGAGGCGGTCGATTTTTATTTCATTTATATTCATCAGACGGAAGAGCAAGACACGGACGCGTGGATTCCCGACACACCCCTGATCGATAAGAACGGTTCTATGTTGTTGTTCGGTACTCCGGACCAAGCGGCCACCGCCTGGAGTCACGCACGAGACGACCTGCTTAAGTTCGGGCCCTCGCCCGATCGCGTTTCCACCGTAATCGACCTACCTGCGTTACTGGACCGCATTGCCGACTGCCGCGAAGATTCACACTACGCGCTGTGGACAATGGTCAGTCTTACCCTCGACTGTGCGGACGCGACGAAACTAGAAGTTCCATCTCACATCGCACGGCACGTCAATGCGTTCGATTGCTACC
>JBGTJY010000920.1:0-5312 GCA_041744855.1 Candidatus Hydrogenedentales bacterium | reverse complement strand
GTAGCGCTGCTTTTCAATCGGCGCGTTACGTCGAGGAAACATCGCGCCGCTTGAAAAGCAGCGCTACAAATGACCGCGGGCCATGAACCCGGGGTCGCGTGCTTGCGAGGAGTAGCACGGCCGCGAGTACGAGGAGAAAATCGGCGCGCGCGCCCGAGGGTCCCGATGGGCTCGATGCGCAACCGTTGCCCGTTCCGCCTTGCTCGTCGACGATGACCGTACGGGTTTCAACGGAGTCGTTTCCGGCGGAGTCGGTTGCGGTGTATTCGACGATGTATTCGCCGGTGGTGGATGTATCGACCTCATCGCCGGCAATCGTCACCGCGACGCCGTTGTCGCAGGCGTCGATTGCGATTGCGCCGCGCTCGTTGTAGACGGCGCCTTGTTGGATCGTGATCTCTGCTTCGCCGTTGAGCGTGATGACGGGGCCGTCGGTATCCTCGACGGTGATCATGCGCATGACCGTTGTGGCGATGCCGGTGCTGTCCGTCGCGGTGTAGGTGCAGAGGTATTCGCCGGGCGTGTCGGTATCCACGTTGCAGTCCGCCGATACGCCGATGGGGCCGTCCTCGGCGTCGGTCGCGGTGGCGCCCGGGTCGTCGAATTCGTCGTGGCACTCGACGGTGAGCGGGTTTGCGCCGTTGAGCGAGATCATGGGCGCCGTCGCGTCCAGGACATTGACGACTCGTGTTTCGATCGACTCGTTGCCCGAGGAATCCGTCGCCGTGTAGGTGACGATGTATTCGCCTTCAGCGGCGGTGTCGACGATGTCACCGGCGATCTCGACTTGCAGCGCGCCCTCGCAGGCGTCGGTTGCCGTCGCGCCGGGCTCGGTGTAATCCCCGCCGAGCGGGACGTTGATCGCCTCGGGTCCATTGATGGAAATATCGGGCGGCGCGTTATCCGTGACTTCGACTAGCCGAAACGCGGAGATGGTGAAACCGAAACTGTTGCGCGCGGTGTATTCGCAGCTATAGGCGCCGGGCGTGTTTAGGTCGACGTTGCAAACGGCGGTGACTTCGAGCGCGCCTTCTGCGTTATCGACGGCAGTCGCGCCGGGGTCGGCGAACGGTTCGTGGCACTCGAGCAACACGGGATTTTCGCCGATCACGGTGATGGCTATCGGGGAGTTGGCTGCGACTTCCACGGTGCGCGAGATTTCTCGCGAATTTCCGGCGGGGTCGGTTGCGGCATACGTCACGATGTAGACGCCCGGTTCGTCGGTGTCTACCGTGTCGCCGCCGATTTCGACTAGCAACGAGCCGGCGCAGGAGTCGACCGCGTTCGCACCGGGATCGACGAAGACGGAACCCTCGGCGATGGTGACGTCGGACGAGCCGTTGAGGGTCACGATTGGGTCGCGGGTATCGACGACTTCGACGTTGCGCACGGCGACGGATTCGTTGCCGAGTGAATCTTCGGCGAAGTATTGACAGACGTATTCGCCGGGAGTCGAGGTGTCGACGGTGCATTCGGCAGTGACATCGACGTCGCCTTCCACGGAGTCCGTGGCTGTTGCGCCTGGATCGTTGAAATTGGCGCCGCATTCGACGGTGATATTCGCGGCGCCGATGAGCGCGATCGCGGGACCTTGATTGGAGACGGTGATTTCGAATGCCTGTAGGACGGGCATGGGGCTGCCGTCGGTGGCGCGCAGGGTGACGGGGTGTACGCCGATGTTGGACTCGGAGGGAATGCCGCTCAGCGTGGCTTCGCCATTTCCTGTGGGCTCGAAGAACAGCCACGGCGGCAGTCTTGGCGCGGAGATGGCCGCCACTTCGCCGGGGTCGGCGTCGGAGACAACGATGTTGTAAATGTAGGGGAGGTCGATATCCGCTTCGGTGATCGGCGCGGTTTCGAAAATGGGCGCGTCATTGTCGCCCTCGACGACGATCATGAAGTCTTGCGTCGTGATGTTTTGGAATTCGTCGATGGCAGTCAGCAACACTCGGTATTCGCCGGCTTGGTTGATCCCCGGCGTGCCCGAAAGCGTGAGGCGTCCGGGTTGACGGATGATCGGGTTTAGCCACTGTGGAAGGAGGACTTCGTCGATCAGGACCGCGTCGTTGATATCCGGATCGTCCACGAGCGCGGTGTAGGTATACGGTTCGAGCTCGGTCGCTACGAGGTCGGGGTTGGTCGTGAAGAACGGCGAGCGTGACCAGCCAATGTCTTGGAGTGCTGCGACGGTAATGTCGACTGAGAAGAGTTCCAAGTCGTTTGCGAAAGGTTCCATCAGCAGATCGGGCGCGGCGTCATCGGTCCAATGCGAAATGGAGGAGCCGCCCTCATAAACCGGGGGCGCGTATACCCGCAGAAAACCTTGGTTGGTGCCGACGAATTCCGTTGCCTGTTTCGCGATTGTGAGGGCGACTTCTTCGCCGTTGTCAATTGCGGCGCGGAGCGAGGCGGACATTTCGCTGTCGATACCGACCGCGGGAATCGCGAGCGTGGGGTCATGGGCGGCCGCGGCCCGCAACTCGCCTGCGGTTGCTCCCGCGAACACTACGGCGGTTGCGCCCGCGAGTTGCGCGTTGCGGACTTTTTCCGCGATAAATCCACCGGCGCCATCGATCAAGGCGATACTGCCGGCGGGGAAATCGACGAGGGGTTCGCAGGCGTCTGAAGGATCGCCGACGGCGTCGGTCGCGATCGCGAGGAATCCCGAGACACCTTCGTCCGGCAATTGCGGACCGAGCGCGCCCTTTTCTGTCTCGACGATTCCGGCGAGTGCGGCGGGCGCAGTGACGGCGAGACCGGGCACGGGCTCAAGAAAGTCGGCCAACGACGCCATGACGGCGTCACCGGTCCAGACGACGTTAGGATCGTTTACGGCGGACGATTCGCGTTGGTTGCGGGTCATTTCGTCCCACGAGGCGCCGATGGCGATATCGAACAGGAGGCGCGAGTACGCGTCGGGGGTGCTCTCCGGGAATGCGAACTGCGAGAGGGGATCGACGAGGCTGAGGAATCCGAGACCATGGCCGAGCTCGTGCAGGATCGTTTCGACGACGTCGAGCGTGCCTGCGGGCGTATTGCCGTCGAAGCCGTAGTACCAGTCCATACCGCCGAGGCAAGTCTCGTTGTCGTCGAGTGCGCCGTTCATCGTAACGCCTAAATCGGCAAAGCCGGGGGATTGGTCGGCGCCCGCCAATTTGTTCGCGAGGGCGCTGGCATACCAGGTGTCGGGAAGCAAAGCGCCACCGAAATCCTTGAAGAAATCGTTCGGACCGGCGAAGCCCAAGATCGCGTTGAATTCGTTGCAGAATATGTCGCTGTTGAAGTCTGCCTCGATGACAATTCGAACGCCGGATTCGAGAAAACCGCCCCAGAGCTCGGCGGCGAATTCGAAGGCTTGTCGGCGTTGTTCGCCCAGGGTCGTGCCGGTGTTCAAGCCTACGGGCGTTGCTGGCCGCGGATCGTTGAAGCCTTCTCCGGCGCCGTCGAGGTATTGGAAGGAAAACGTAACTTGCCCGGAAGCGAGTGGAGCAGCTATCGCAATACAAGCCACGGCGGCCAGCGGGCAGAGCGTTCGCACTGGAAACTTCATCGCGCGCTCTTCTCCCCTGCTGCCGCGGGGATTGCCTCGCGCGCGTCGACGCAATCGATGACGATGCCGGTGGGCGTCACTTTCGCCGTGGTCGCGATTCGGAAATTGCCGTTGAGTTTCAGTCGGGTGGAACCGTCGGCGCGCTTTTCGATTTGCATCGGGAGGTTCGACTTGGGAAGCGGGTTCGCCGCGCGTAGCGCTGCCGATTCTTCGGGGGTCGCGGCGCGGACTTCGTTTGTCACGGGATCAAGCACGACGAGTTGGCGCGCGGCAGCAACGGGTTGCTGCGTTTCGGCGTGATCGCGTGCCTCAGCCGCAGGCGATTCGGCGGCGACGTAGGCGATTGTGGCGGCCAGCGGCCCCACGATCGCGCCGACGAGCATTGCGCGCCCGTAATTACGCGCGGTATTCATGATTCGAATGCGTGACAACATACTTCGATTCCTCAGTTTGCTTGGATTTCCCGCGCGGATTGTCCTTCAAGTCGATCGCGATGCAGCCGAAATCCTGTATGCGCGCAGTCTCCGCCCCGACATTAAAGACAACTGGGCGCGCGATTCGGTGCACCGTCTTTGCCGAGGGGAATGTTACTAGAAGAGGCGGCGGAACCCAAGCCGTCGCGGAACCCAAGCCCTCGCGGAACCCAAGCGCGCGTCACTCTTCGCGCCAATCAGGAGATTGGCGTTCCCAGCGGGGGCGGATTTGAAATTCGCCGCTACGTGTTACGGACGTCGTAATTCTCGGATCGGAAATGTGACGATGCGGCGGCGGGCGCCATCGGTGACTTCGAGCGTTGCGGTGTCTCCCACGAACATTCCCCAGAATGCGAAATCGATGTCGGACGTTGCGGTGATGGGGGCGCCGTTGACGCTGAGAACGAAATCGCCGGGCTTGAGTCCGGCTTCGATCGCGGGGGTGCCGCGGAATAGTTCGTAGACCATCGGGCCGTCCTCCGTGGCGACGACCGTGAATCCCGGGAACGGATCGCGGCGGCGACCATATTGGATGATCTCGTCGGCGACGCGTTTGGCGCGGTTGATGGGGATTGCGAAACCGAGGCCGATGCTGCCGCCGGATTCGCTGAAAATGAACGTGTTGACACCGATGACTTCGCCGAGGCCGTTGACGAGCGGTCCGCCGCTGTTGCCGGGATTGATCGCGGCGTCGGTCTGTATCATGTCTTGATAGAGCCGTTCGCCCGCGCCGACCGAGCTACTGATGCGGCGGTGATTGGCGGAAACGACGCCGACGCTGACGGTGGGCTGCGGGTCTTTCACCAGCATGCCGAACGGATTGCCGAATGCGATGACCCATTCGCCGATCAGCAGGCCATTCGAATCGCCGAGGCGCACGTAGGGGAGCTTCTTCGCGTCGGCGCGCAACACCGCGAGATCGCTGCGCGGATCGGCGCCGACGATTTCCACGGGGATGGTCTCGCCGGTGGAGGGCGCAGTGATCGACACTTCGTCCGCGCTCTCGATCACGTGGAAGTTCGTCAGGATGTGGCCACGGTTGTCGTAGAGGAATCCCGTGCCGATGCCCTGAATTTTTCGCTCGCGAACCTGCGGGCGTGAAAATGGGGAATCGAAGAATTGGAAAAAGTCGCGCTGGAAGGGATCGCCCACGCGCTCGCGGCGAATTTCGGCGACGTTAACCGTGACCACGGCGGGCGCGACACGCTCGACGGCTTGCACGATCGCGGTGCGGCGGGAGGCATCGATGTTCTGCGGCCACGCGGCGTCGGGCAATAGCAGAATCGACG
>JBGTJY010000919.1:0-1503 GCA_041744855.1 Candidatus Hydrogenedentales bacterium | reverse complement strand
TGCAAAAACTGCAGACCTTTCGCCATCTTCTCGACAAGGCTTTCTTCGCGAGGTGGCAACGGGGTCAAACTGGGAAGCTGCTGATACGCGGGTTGCAGCGGTGCAGGCGCTGCGTAGGCCAGGGCTGTTGATTGTGGTGCGGGCAATGCCCGCGGTATGGAGTGCGTGCGCTCGGTGCCTTCGCCCTGACCGTTAACGTAGGCCAACAGATTGTCGCCCACGGCAATAACATCGCCCGGCCTCAGGGGCATGTCACCGTCTATGTAGATGCCGTTGACGCATACACCATTGGTGGAGCCCAGATCGGAAATCTGATGAAAGTCGCGTACGGGTTCGATTTTCGCGTGCCACTGCGAGATGGCGGCTTGGTCAATTCGGATATCGGCATGAACGGAGCGACCAATACGAATTGTTTTGTCACCCAGCGGATACATCCGGCCGACGTTCTCGCCCGCAACCACCAAGAAGAACGCCTCGTCGGAATTTACCTTGGATCCTGTTGCATCCTTCAGCATCACTTCCAAAGACATAGGCTTCAGCGTTAAGTCCACTACATCCCCAGAATTGTCTAATCCGCTCGACATGATCTTCCTCCTCCACCTCGACGAAATAGGCTCATTGCCAAAAGCTAACTATAAGGTTGGTAATGCATGATTCAGGCCGAAGCTGCGTGCTGAAGGCATTCATGAGCTTTTTCTCCCCAAGCGTTCCAATTTAGGCGAGCTTCGTAGGCTTTTCGCGCCGCTTGAACCATATCCATGTACCGTTTGGGATCACGCCATAGCCGGGCGATGCGTTCAGCGAAGGCCTGGGGCTCGGCTCCGGCGGGAACCAAGGCCCCCGTTACACCATCGGAAACGATGTCCGCAATACCGCCCACTTCGCAGCTAACTACAGGAAGTCCGTGTGCGGCGGCCTCGCACAGCGCAATTGGCGAACAGTCTGCGCGGGTGGGAAAAACCAGAAAGTGCGCCGACAAGTATAGCTCTGAAAGCCGTAGGGCATCGGAGGGGTCGTTGGTGTTGAGGTAGGTGATGACTTCAATAGACGTGCGGTCAGCGTCCGGCGGAAGGTCTGTGCCCACCACTGTTAACGATGCGTCGATGCCGAGACCTCGAAGGGCCGAAAGCGTTCCCAGCGCAACTTGGCCACCTTTGCGAACGAAGTCACGCGCTACGAACAAAAGCCGACATGGCCCTGCTGTGCCCCTTCGTAGAACCGCGGTCGCAGGTGGTGGACGCTCCAGGTTCGCGCCATACGCAGCAAGGTGAATCTGGTCGGGGCGAGCGCCGTAGTCTGCGATCGCAGAGTTGGCCGCCCACCGCGATGGGTAAAGCAGCAACGCCGAGCGCCGTATGGCCTCGCGTTCAAGCTCAGCGCGCAGCTCTGCCTCAGACTCCGTGAGCTTAAGATCGTAGTTGTCGGCGTAGAGTCGGAATGTGGCGTCGGAGGCATATACCACTGGGATGTCTACCCGCATGCCGCGCAGGTCAGACGAGCCTA
>JBGTJY010000918.1:0-2479 GCA_041744855.1 Candidatus Hydrogenedentales bacterium | reverse complement strand
CAGAAAGTCGAACTACTCTCAATGCCCCACGAACACGATCGCCTGATTTACCTGCGCGATCACCTCACTACGGCCGTCCCGCAACTGGAAGAAAACCTCGCCGCACGCAAGAAAATCGGCGGCAATGGGCACATGAAGGATTTCCCGCGCAGCGACTAAAACGTGAGACAGGCTTCCAGCCTGTGCGCCTCACTCCCGAAAAGCCGCGCCCCCCGCATCGCCCGCCGACAACAGGAACGCGAGGAGATCGTAAATCTCCTCCTGACTAAACGTCGTCAAGAGACCGGTCGGCATCGCGGAAAGCGTCGACTTCTCGAGCTTGTCGATATCCTCGCGCGCGATCACGGTCAACGCCTCGGGGTCCACCGGATTCGCGCGAAGCGTGATCGAATTTTCATCCTCGGCCGCGAGCAAACCCGTGTACGACTGAAACTGCTCCTCGACCACGTCGCTTGGACTCAGGATGTGCTGCAGCAATTCGATGCCGTTGTATTTCTCGTTGACCTTGGTGAGTTCCGGCCCGACGTTTAATCCTTCGCCGGCGAACGCGTGGCATTTCGTGCAGCCCGTCGACTCAAACAACTCCCTGCCCTTCGCGTACGAACGGCCCCGCTGGATGTCCGAAATCTTCGGCAACAAATCCTGAAGCGTCCACAGCTTCACGAAATGCCGCATGTCCCCGTGGCTCATCGCTTCGGATGCATCGCGTTTGGCAACGACCGCGTTCTCGTCGAGTTGATCCACCACGTGCATGATGCCGTTCATCAGAATCCAATGCCCGGGGAACGTGCAGACGAACGGATAGTCCCCCGTCGCGGTCGGCGCCGTAAACGCCATGCGCTGATCTTGCCCGGGAAAGAGCAGCTTCGTTGCGTGCAACACTTCCGGCAAATCGGGGATGTAACCCGTGTGCTCCGCGCCCGGCTCGAGCGCCATCGCCTCCGCCGCTTGGCCGACTTTCGCCAGCGCACCCGGCGCGGTAATGACCACGTTGTGCGGCATGATGTCCGTGTTCTCGAACCGAATTTCCACCGCCTGTCCCGCGCGCACGCTGAAGGAGAGCACATCGAAAACCATCGCGTGCGGAATCGGCTTAATCTCGATTATTTGTATGCCGAGATTCTTTAGCGAGTTGCGGATTTCAACCGACTTCGTTTCGGGAAGAACCGCCGCGGCGCGTTCGCCGAGATCGAATGCGCGCTGAATCGGCTGCGAACTCAACTCGTCCGTCGGCGTCGCCTCGATATAGCGCAGCACCGAATCCGCGATCGCGGGAACGTCGTTCACCGGCCACGTCTCCGACTTCATGCGAAGCAACGCTTGCACCGCCGCCTCGCGCGCAAGCGGATCGTCGAGCATGGGGGAGAGGGCCGCGAAAGTTTCGCGCTCGCGACCGGGAATCGCAACCAGCGCCTCAATCGCAGCATCGCGCACCGACGCGCCCGGATCGTAGTCGCCGACCGTTTGCGGCGCGGGCAACCCCGACTGCGTGAAAACGACATTGCGCTCGGCGTCAAGCCATGTCAGCGTGAAGTTATCGAGCCGTTCGTTCGCCGGTCCGTCCGCCGCCACGATGCGAACCCGATCCACCGGACGCGCGGCGCCGAGATCGATCTCGAACCAAGGATTCGCTTCGGCCTGTGTCCGGCTTGCCGATGATTCGCCGTCGATAGCGAGAGCCGCAGCACTATTGCCGTCTGTCGACGATTGGCCGGCCGCCGCCGTCGAAGCCACATTCTTCCCGTCACTCAGCACCTCGAACTCCGCCATCGCGATCCGCTCCGAATCGCCGGGGACATCGACGCGCACGAACCGCACGCGATCGGCGCCGATAGCCGCGCGCGTTTCCACGGGAAGCGCCGCGAGGAGGCCGAGCATTCGGGGATAAAGCCGATCGCGCAACTCAGGCGCCGCGATTTCGGAGACCGCTCTGCAAAGCGCGGAAAGCCGATCCAGACTTTGCGCCGCGAGTTCCCACGCAGCGCCGGTGTCGTTGTCCGCCGCAATCAGCGCCGCGAACGCAAAACGGCGCGCCTCAGCCGTCTCCGCTTGTTCGGCAAGCGTGGCAAGTTCGCCGCGTTTCGTTTTCAGATCCGCCGGCGTGGACGCGAGCAAAATGCTTCCCAAATCGCGAATCGCGCGCTCCGCCCGCGAAGCCCCGCTCTGATCGGCCTCGGTGATCGCGCGGAGCGTCTCCGTCAACCGATCCGTCTTGCGAAGCTCTGCGAGCGCGTCCAGCGCGGCGCGGCGATCCTCCGTACCCGTGTCGGGCCGCGTGGACAACGCGCGATTGACCGCGTCGCTCGCGCGAAAACGTTTCAAGTCGTCCGTCGAAACGCGCGCGAGCAAAAACTCCGACGCCGGGTCGCCCTCTTCAATCAGCGTCCCGTCCTCGAGCGCCGGCAGCCACTGCGGCCGCAACGTCGTCAACGTCTCGTTCAATACGTAATCGAGGTAATAGTCCATCTCGTGATCGAGC
>JBGTJY010000917.1:0-1656 GCA_041744855.1 Candidatus Hydrogenedentales bacterium | reverse complement strand
GGAGGCCCTCCCTCCGGACCTCGTGGTGGCCCAGATCGAATCGGTGGTCACCGACATCGGAGCGGATGCGGTGAAAATCGGGATGCTCGCAAACGAGGGGATCGTGCGGGCGGTGGCGAGCGCGCTGCGTCAACACAAGCTTCCCTACATCGTCGTGGATCCCGTGCTCGCCTCGACCGCAGGACAAACGCTTTTGGATGGAGGAGGTAGGCAGGCGCTGATTGGTGAGTTGGCGCCGCAGGCGGAAGTACTCACGCCGAACACCGTGGAACTGGAAGCGCTGACGGGCGTCGATGCGACGGATGAGTTCGGCTTGCAGCGGGGGGCGGCGCGGCTTTTGGAGCATGGCGCGCGGTGGGTGCTGGTGACGGGTGGACATCTCCCCGGCGACGAGGTTATCGATCGCCTTTTCGGCGCGACGGAAGTCCATGCGTTTGCGTCGCGGCGAATTTCCGGCGGCTCGAAAACGCATGGCACGGGATGCGTCCTCAGCTCGGCGATTGCCGTGTACCTCGCGCGGGGGTTGTCCGTACCGGAGGCCGTTCAACGCGTGAAGGACTACCTGGACGGGGCGATGGCGGCATCCATCGAGTCGGGCAACGGCGCGCGTTTTTTTAACCACGGCGGTGGTGGCGGCGCATAGAGTGCGCATTCGTCCGGCGACTAATAAGCGGTGATTCCGCATGGCCGCACGGCGCCGAAGCAGGCTGGAAGCCCGCACTACGAGAATTGATGTATTCGCCGCTTGAATTGGCGGTATGGCACAATACGCGACCCTTCGACCCGGGAAATTCCTCTGATGCGACTTGTGCACGTCGGCGTGGCAGCCATTTCGACGAAAGTGGGCGACTTCGCGGGCAACGCGAATCGGATCGCGCACGCCATCTCGGAGGCGCGCGATAATGGGGTGCACCTGCTCGTTACGCCGGAATTGTGCGTTTCCGGCTATAGCCTCGAAGATCGAATCTGGTGGCCGGATATTACGCGGCGCAGTTGGGAAACACTGCTGGTTATAGCCGAGACCTGCCAGAATATTTCTGTGTTTATCGGCCTTCCTATTCGGCTGAATTCGCTGATGTACAACGCGGTGGCGTTGGTCCATGACCAACAGGTGCGCGGCCTGATTCTGAAAAAGCATTTACCCACCTACGGCATTTTTTACGAAGGGCGAAACTGGACGCCGTGGGGCGAAGGCGTGACGGAACACAACGGCGTGCCGGCCGGCGACCTCGTGTTCGACTTGCCGTATGGAAAGGTGAGCGCGGAAGTTTGCGAAGACCTTTGGTCCGCCGATACGCCGGCGAATGAACGCGCGCGGTTAGGCGCGGAGATCATCTGCAACAGCAGCGCGTCGCCGTTCGTTCCGCGCAAAAACGAGCGGCGGAAGCGTTTGGTCTTGAACGCGGCCACGTCGAGCACGTGCGTCTATGCCTTTGCGAACAATCTCGGGCTCGATAACAGTCGGCTGGTGTTTGACGGCGGCGGGATCATCGCGAAGCCGGATCGCATCGTGGCGGAGGGGCCGATTTTGTCGAGGGCGCCGTGGACATTAACCACGGCGAGCGTGGACTTGGACGAGATCGGCCGTCTGCGGGCGGAAAATACAACTTGGCGTCAGGACGCGGTGCGCGCGCGGAACGGATCGAAGACGGAAGT
>JBGTJY010000916.1:0-4502 GCA_041744855.1 Candidatus Hydrogenedentales bacterium | reverse complement strand
GCCCCGGGAGCAGCATGCCGACGCCGATGGTCTACAACGGCGTGATGTTCATCCAGACGTTTCCCGACACCACGCTCGCGATCGATGCATCGAACGGGAAAGTCCTATGGCGTTACCAATACAAATCGAAGACAGGCTCGAGTCAGAAAATGGGCCTCGCGCTGCACGGCGATACGGTCTTCGTGCCCACGTCGGACATTCACGTGATCGCGCTCAGCGCCAAGACGGGCGAACTGCGTTGGGACCACGAAATTGTCGAGGCGGGCGCGGGCATGCGCGGCTATCAGTTGCGCGGCGCGCCACTCATCATCAAGGACAAAGTCATCCAGGGCGTGACGGCGAGCTTCGTCCCCAAAGGCGGGTTCATCGTCGCGCTCGATATCGATTCCGGCGAAGAGCTCTGGCGCTTCAACACGATTGCGCGGCCCGGCGAGGAACACGGCGAAAGCTGGAACGACGTGCCGCTCGAGAGACGCAGCGGCGGCTCCGTCTGGCATCAGGGCACGTACGATCCCGAGTTGAACCTCGTCTACTTTGGCGTCGCGCCGACCTACGACACGGGCCCGCTACTTAACCCAGTGGACAAAGCGGGCATTAGCAGCGAAGCGCTCTACACGAATTGCACCATCGCGCTCAACCCTGATACCGGCAAATTGGTCTGGTACTACCAGCACATGCCGAACGATCAATGGGACCTCGACTGGGTGTTCGAGCGGCAAATCGTCAATGTGCCGTTCAATGGCCAGACGCGTAAGGTCGTCATGAACATGGGCAAGATGGCGATTCTCGAAGCGCTCGATGCGGCTACGGGCGAGTATCTCTTCTCGCTCGATGCCGGCGTCCAAAACGTCATCACGCACATCGACCCGAAGACGGGCAAGAAGACGATCAATCCGGAAAAACTTCCCGACCCGGCCCGTCCTTGCGTCGTTTGCCCGACGGCCGTCGGCGCGCGCGCGTGGCCGCAGACCTCGTTCAGTCCTATCACGAACCTCGTGTATGCCCCGCTGAGCGAACATTGCATGCTGCTGAGTGCAGAAGGCGCGCGCCTGCTGACGTCCGGCGTCGGCATTTCCTCCGCGGTACATCCGGACACCGACGACGGCAAGGTGGGGCGCTTGCAGGCGTATGACGTAGTTAATCGCAAAATGGCGTGGACGCACGACCTCGCGAATTTTCCTTCGACCGCGGCATTGGCGACCGCGGGTGGTGTCGTATTCACGGGCGACTTGGAACCTTCCGTGAAGGCGTTTGACGACACCACGGGGAAATTGCTCTGGAGCGCGAAACTCGATGACATGCCCAGCTCGAGTTTCATCACGTACAGCGTCAACGACACGCAGTACATCGCGGTTGTCGTGGGATTCTCGAACTACCACATCGGGGGACTCTCGGACGGCTACGCGAAATTCCTGAAGGAGACCGGGCAGACGCGCGAAGATGTGCCCAAGGGCGGCGCGGCGATTTGGGCGTTCTCGCTGCAAACGATGACTCCGCCCGCGGGGAACGATTGACGAATGGTCCAGTTCGAAATTCGGAGAGACGATCTTCGGGGAAAGGAAATCGCGGCGCTCATCCACGAACATCTTTTAGACATGCACGAAACCTCTCCGCCCGAGAGCGTGCACGCGCTGGGGCTGGAAGCATTGCGCGCGCCGGAGATCACGTTCTGGAGCGCGTGGCAAGGCGGCGATTTGCTCGGCTGCGGCGCGCTTAAACAACTCGATGCACAGCACGGCGAAATCAAATCGATGCGCACCGCGAATGCGCATCTGCGCAAGGGCGTCGCGTCGAAGATGCTCCAGCACATCCTCTCCGAAGCCGAACGCCGGACCTATCGCCGCGTGAGTCTCGAGACCGGCTCGATGGCCGCGTTCGATGCCGCCCGCGCGCTCTACGAGCGATTCGGATTTGAATACTGCGGCCCCTTCGCGGACTATTGGAACGACCCGAACAGCGTGTTCATGACAAAAGAGTTGTAGTGCGGGCTTCCAGCCTGCAGACGAGGAATGTGGTGTAGGCTTCCAGCCTGCACAGGAGCCTCTCCTCGCGATTCGTCCACGCGCGATGCTATTCTATGCGCCTTCCCCGCAACGATGATCAGGACCTCCGCATGAACGATTCGTTACTGCCCCGTCTCGTCGATATGTCGCGCTATCTCGGCGCGCCCGAGCGCGGTTACGCCATCCTCGGCGAGGGCAACAGTTCTGCGCGCATCGACGACGAGACGTTCTGGGTCAAGGCCTCGGGCACAACGCTCGCCAACATCGACTCGAACGGATTTGTCCACGTGCGCAAAGGCCCCGTGCTCGAAATTCTCGACGACCCAAGTGCCGGCGATGACGAAGTTGATGGCGTCCTGCGCGAATGTCTCGTGATGCCCGGCGCGAAACGTCCGAGTGTCGAGACAATGCTCCACGCCGCCTTGCTCGAGTATCCGGAAATCAAATTCATCGGCCACACCCATCCCGTGTACACGAACATGCTGCTCTGCTCGAAACACGCCGAGGAAGCCGCCGCGGGCCGCGTGTTCCCCGATCAGATCGTGTCGATGGGCCACAAGTCCGTCTTTGTTCCCTACGTCGATCCCGGGCTCGTGCTCGCTCGAGAGGTGCGCGCGCGCGTGGAAACGTACATCGAAGAAGAAGGCGTGTTGCCGAAGTGCATCATGATGGAAAACCACGGGTTCATCGCGCTAGGAGATTCGACCAAGGCCGTCACGAGCTGCACCGACATGACGGAAAAGGCGTCGCGCATTCTCGTGGGCGCGTACAGCGTCGGCGGTCCGAAATTCCTGAGCGATGAAAATGTCGATCGCATATTCACACGCCCGGACGAACACTACCGGCTGAAGCATATCGCATCATGATCTGCGGCTCCGTCATTCCCGCGCAGGCGGGAATCTCCCGATTGCACCAAGCGCCGCCACACGGGAGAGAATCCCGCCTGCGCGGGAATGACGGTGAAGTGGCGATTCATGGGAAAGGCTGAAGTACATTGAGCAGAGCATCGGTCCCAAGTACGTACAGAGCCTGGCAACTCTTCGGCGCCGGATTCGACAACATCGGAAAAAACGGCGGCCCAGTCGAGCTTCCCCTCCTTGCGCCGCGTGAAAACGAAATCTTGTTCCGCACCGATGCCATCGGCCTGTGCCTCTCCGATATCAAGATTATCAAGCTCGGCAACGAGCATCCGCGCCTCAGCGGGCGCGATCTCGCTTCGGAACCGACCGTGCTCGGCCACGAATGCTCGGGGACCGTCGTGCAAGTCGGGGAGCGTTGGAAGGATCGTTTTCATCCCGGCGAGCGCTACATCGTTCAGGCCGACATCTACTACCACGGCGAGGGCTATGCTTTCGGCTATCGAATCCCCGGTGGACTCGGCGAATATTTCTACCTCGACGAACGCGCCATCGAAGGCGACGAAGGTTGCTACCTGTTGCCGGTGCAATCCCAAACGGGATTCAGCCAAGCCGCGCTCACGGAACCTTGGGCCTGCGTCGAAATGTCGTACAACCTTGACGACGCGCTTGCGCCGAACGAGAACGACGTTGTACTGCGCGACGCGACGCCCGAGAAACTGCTCGGTGCATCGAAGCAGCTCAAAAAGGACGCGCGCGTGTTCATTCTCGGCGTGGCGGCAACGGATGGCTCGGTATCGCTCGACATCGGCCGCATCCACTACGAAGGCTTGCGGTTTCTCGGCGGCGGCACGACGGTCGAAGAAGTCGCGCAAGCTAACGCGCGCCACGATCTGCTGCCCGGCGGCGCTGCGTTGTTCATCGGGGGCGCGGGGCCGATGGGGCAGATGCACGTGCAACGCGCCATCGAGCGCGCGAACGGCCCGCGCCTTGTCGTCGTGACCGATCTCGAAGAATACCGCCTGCAACATGTCCGCGATCGGTTTGGAACGCTCGCGCAGTCAAAGGGAGTCACGCTTCGCACGCTTGTGCCGTCGAAGGCGCAGGGCAACGACGAGTTGCGCGCACTCGCGCCCGACGGTTATGACGATATCGTGATCATGGCGCCGGCTGCTGGACTCGTGACCGCGCTCATGCCGTTAGCTGCGGATCGCGCATTGATCAACGTTTTTGCCGGCGTGCCGATCGGCAGCTTCGCCGACGTGCGCCTGAGCGACTTGTGCCGCGGCATTAAAATTATCGGCTCGAGCGGCTCGCGCATCCGCGACATGCAGGCTGTGCTTGATATGGTCGAGCGGCGCGAATTGAACACAAACCTCAGCGTCGCCGCCATCGGTGGACTCAACGCCGCGAAGACCGGCCTCGAAGGGCTCCGCGACGCGCGCTTCCCGGGAAAGACGGTCATCTATCCGCAACTGCCCGACCTCCCGCTCATGAGCATTGAGGAAGCCGCCCAAAGCATTCCCGAACTCAACGGCAAACTTTCCCCGGAAGGCGCATGGACTACCGAAGCCGAACAAGCGCTCCTGAACTTGGTTGCTTTAGGGTCCGGCACATGAACCACCGGGAGGGACGCGCTCGT
>JBGTJY010000915.1:0-3165 GCA_041744855.1 Candidatus Hydrogenedentales bacterium | reverse complement strand
GACGGTCACGTGGAAACGGCCGGCGCGCATGCCGAATACGGCGTTGGCGGCTTGTTGACGGACGCTGTCGACGCGCGAGGCGAATACATCGGGCTTCGCGCGATCGAGCGCCTCGCATGTTTTGGCGACGCCGGGTGCGAGATATAGGGCCGCAGCGCAGGGTTGATCGGGCAAGAGCTGCTCGATTGCCCACGTATAGAGCATCAGTTGCATGGACGA
The DNA here is from genome assembly GCA_041744855.1 of Candidatus Hydrogenedentales bacterium. GTDB lineage: Bacteria > Hydrogenedentota > Hydrogenedentia > Hydrogenedentales > JBGTJY01. Next base: position 2,946 of record JBGTJY010000915.1, on the reverse strand, counting down.
GCCTGCGTCGAGGTCTTTTTTCGCGATGGAAATCGAACTTTTGTAGTCGACCAATCGAACCGAGCCAGCGTTCAGATCCACGCGATCGATGATGCCGCTATACCGTACCGCGCCGGCGGGGGAATCGAACGCGCAGGGGTCGCGTCCTTCGTCTTCGGGCTTGCCGCGTCCGAATGAGAGCTCGAGTTTGTGCGTGCTCCACGCGGAGTCGTCGCGGTTGCGCTCGACGGCGATGTATCGCTGCATGAGCGCGAGCATGCGGGCATGCTCGACTTGCCAGACGGTGCGCGAGTATCGCGAGGGACGGCGCGCGAAGGCTTCGTCGACAATTTGTCGCATCGTGCTGAACGCTTCGGATTCCTCGATGTTAGGCCAGGGAGTGCCGAGGTAGTGGCGATGAAATTTCTCCAGGACGCTATGCATGATCTGGCCGCGTTCGCGGGGATCGAGTTCGAGGGGATCGCGTTCGAGGTCGTCGATCGAGAGCACGCGCTGGGCGAAAAATCGGAACGGGCAATCGACGTAGGTCTCGATTTCGGTGGCGCTGAAGACGTGGTCGGGGCCGAAGCGAGCGTTCAAAATTTCGATGAGTGAATCGCCCGCGATTATGCCGTCAAATTCGTCGAAGGGCGTGGAGGCGTAGCGGGCTTGTTCCGTCTGCGAGCCGGATCTGACCGCAGCCAGATCGGGGAACGCGCTATGGGAAAGCTCGATTGATTCGAGCTGGGCGCAATTGAGTAAATCGCGCGCGCTCGAGACGCGATCGGGCGGCGGAACGAGGACCTCGGCGGGGGACTCGGGCGATTGCACGCGCGCGCCGGGGAGCAGATCGAGCACGTCGCAAACGAACGGGCTGAGCGCCGCGGATTGGCCGTTAGCGGCAACCGTGTGCCAGCTCAGCGTGACGCCGCGCTGGGCGATTTCGAAGACGTGGCTGAACAGCAGGCGCTCGCGTTCGTTGTGCGCGCCGTCGGATTCGAGATCGACGCCGCTCGAGCGGAGTCGGGAGAGATCGGCGTGACCGTAAACGGCGCTGCGTTGGGCGCGCGCGGGTACAGCGCGCTCGTTGACTCCGACGACATAGACATGATCGAAACTCAAATGCCGCGCGGCGGCGAGATCGAGACATGCGATGCCGCCTATCGGAGCCGCTGACGCAAGGCGAATCGGGCTGGCGATGGAGAGCAGGCGCTCAAAGAACTGGGCGCGCGGAACCGTCGCGTCGGATTCGTCGATCGCGTCCTGCCATTCGGCGAGGCATGCGATGAGCGTTTGCCAGGAATCGGCATATTCAGGAGGCGAACCAACTTCGATTGAATGAAGTATCGCCGCGAAAGATTCAAGATGCTCGGTCAAAGTTCCAGCAAATGGCAGCCGCTCGTCGAGTTCCATCAATCGCCGGACGAGATGGAGGAAACCCAGACCCGTGGAGGGTTGCTGTGCGGCGGCGCGTTCTGCCGCGGTGAACCATGCGTCGCGGCCGTTGAGGATTCCCGCGGCGCGAACGATCGATGGCATCGATCGAAGCGCCTCAATTTCTCCGCCGAGAATTGTCTGCGCGAATCGATGCGTGAGGAGCGCAAGGAAGGCTTGGTGGTCCCAATGTTTCAGGGCTTCGGATAAGCGTGCAATGAATTGTCCGGCCGCCGTGTCGAGAAAACGATCGCCTTTGGGGCAATCGAGCGGAATGCCGAATTCGGCGAACACCGCTTTCAGTTCCGGCAGCATAGGCTCGATGTTGCGCGCGACTATGGCAATGCGATCGAGGGTCGCATCACCGCGGTGGATGCGGTGCTTGATGTCGCGGCCAATGGTTTCGAGTTCGTGCCTCGGGTCGTGACACGCGAGGATGTGCACGTTCGACGTGAGTCCGCGGGGGTTGGTTGGCGGATCGCGCCAGAATAGATGCTCGGTGACGAACCCCGCGCACGTCGTTGGCGGCCGTACTTCCAGATGTTCGGTCACCGCGTCGAACGCAGCAATGAGGCGCTTTTCAGTGTTGATCGGCAGGGCGTAGAGGTCCCCACGATCCGGCGCGGAATCGAGCCGGAGACCGAACACGAGTTCATCCACGTGTTGCGCGAGCGCCGTGAGTATGCGGAATTCGGCGGGGGTGAAATCGTCGAAGTCGTCCGCAAGGAGGACAGAGAGATTCGCCAATGCGGCCGGTTGCGATTCGCGGCAACAGAGGTCGGCCATCCAGTAAAGGCCGGGCAAGTCATAGGCGTCTTCGGCGTGCAGTATTTCTTGGTAGGCTGTGTAGATGTTCGCGACGAGCCGGTCGATTGGGCGGCTGATTGGGCGCGACGCGATGCGCGCGTGAAATTCTGAGGGATCGACCGCGGCTTGTTTGAGCTGGGCGATGACGCGTTGCGCGTGCGTCAGGAAGCCGTCCGTTTGCGTTGCGCGATCGAACCCGGTTGCGGCGCCGGCTTCGCGCACAGAATGCACGGCGCGCTCGAAATAGACGCGTTGGGTGGTCGCGCTGACGCGGCGGCGTTCGTAAGGCGTGCAACGGACGATCTCGCTGACGAAATCCTCGAAGGCGAGAATCGGCGATCCAAGCAGACCGGGCAGATCGAAGCGATTGATCAAGCCGAGGGCGCGTTCGCGGGCATAACGCCGTGTCGGAAGCAGAAGCCGCGCGTTGGCCAGTCGATCGTGCAGCAGAGCATCGATCAGCTTTGCGCGATCGGAGCGATGGGGGCCGGCGATGATTCGTACGCGCGCCATTGCTGCTGCTTCTTTCCAGCCTCGCTACACGTCTTCCGCGTTGAGGATTTCGTAGCGGTAGCCTTGTTCGGTGAGGAAGAGCTGGCGTTTGACGCTGTAATCCTGATCGCAGGTGTCACGCGACACGAGCGAATAGAACTGAGCAATGGCGCCTTCGGCTTTGGGGCGCAGAATTCGGCCGAGGCGTTGCGCCTCTTCCTGGCGCGAGCCGAA
>JBGTJY010000914.1:0-2855 GCA_041744855.1 Candidatus Hydrogenedentales bacterium | reverse complement strand
TTACGCTTGGTGCGCCGACTTCGTCGCTCATCAAGCTGAGTGCGCCGATACCTCCGGGGAGCGAGGAACAGGTCTTTGCCATCCTCGAGGACTTCGCGATCAAGCTAACGCCGATCATTCTGAAGAATATTAAGTAACCCTTCCGCTGTTCATTACCCGGCGGATTCCCCAGTACGGATGCTGTATACTGTTTACATTGGGGACAAACTGGCGATCGATTTTTTCCGCCCTGGCGCCGCTGGTCTCCGAGCAGGAATGTGTTGTGATCGCCTTTGAATGCAGCCATTGCGGCAACCCCTTCAAGGTTCAGGACAAGCACGCCGGGCGCGATGGGTGGTGCCGGGTCTGCAAACGGCTGATCATCGTCCCCGACCCCAGCGGCAAGACGAAATCTTGGAATGAGCTAACGACCGACGAGCGCTGCGAACGCCTCGACGGAAAGCTCCAATACGCCGCCGCGCAAGCCGACTTCTACAAACTCCTGATGGCGAAGTACTGTGAGCGCCTGACGCGGATCGTCACGAACGAAAAGATCCACCTCAACAACGTCGACGAAAAAACGCTCAATACCTGTCTCAAGATCGTTAAGGCGGAAATCAGCCGGCTTCGGCGCGGTTCGGGTCCGCATCCCGCCACGCAGATCGCGAGCTCGGATACACAGTCCAACGCGCGGGCCATTCAAATCGAAGCGGAGTTGGCCAAACGTTCCGGCGAGCTGGCCAATCGGGACAATGAGCTGGCCACGCGGGACAATGAGCTGTCCAAGCGTACGGATGCGCTGGCCGAGTTGGACATTGAACTGGCCAAGCGGGATGACGAACTCGCGCGGCGCGACGATGAACTGGCGCGTCGTTCCGAGGAGCTCGACACGCGCGTTAGAGAACTTGCCGATGCCCGCAAGAAACGCGAAGAGATCAGTCATGAACTCGAATCCGTGATTCATGCTTTGAACGTCGCCGAGGGAAAGGCGCTCCATCTCTCACACGATGTAGAGGAAAAAGCCACGGGTCTCGATCAGGCCGTGCAGCGCGAACGCGACGCGGATCAAGCGCGCGTGCGGATTGAGGAAGAACTCGATGCCGTTCGCGCCGATCTCGCGGCGTCCCAAGGCGCACACGGCGAGATGCGGCACCAGCTTCGCGCGCTCGCTGCCGAAGTGGAAAGCCTGAAGGTCGAACTGGACGCGGCCACGTGCGCACGCGATGCCGCGGAGTCGGCGGTCACGGCGCAGAACGTTGAATACGAAGCCGCGCTATTGCAATCGCGGGATCTGGGCGATGCGTTGGCACAATCCCGCGAGACCGTCGCCGCTCAAACTCGCGAGATTAACGAGGCCGCGCAACGCGCCGAGCAGGCCCAACAGGCCATCGCCACGGCGGACAATCGCATCTCCGAACTCGAGACTCGTCTCGCGCGGATGACCGAAGAGCGTGTCACGATCGAAACGGCGCGCACAGGCGCCGATCGGACCATTCTCGAGTTACGGCAGCGAATCGAATCCATCGAGAAGGACTACGCCGAAGCCAAGCGTACATCCGACGAATACAGGCGAAGCGCGGAGGAGAAGCAGCAGGGCGCGGACGAATTCAAACTGCGCGCGGAGGAACTCGCCGCGCAGCTTGCGAACGTGACGACAGAGCGCGACGCGGTGCGCGCGGAACTCGATCGCGTGACGGTCGAACTGGATCGCATGACGGTCGAGACGAACGACACGCGGGCGCAGTTGCACTCGCTCGTCGAGTCGCAAGGGCAATCCGAACAGTACAAACAGGGACTCATCGAAGACCTGACTTCCGCTTCGCAAAAGCACGCCGAGTTGTCGTCGGAAGTGGTGCACCTCAAGAACGAGCTGGACAACGCGCGCCGAGAACTCGACGAACAAGCGACCGCCCGCGAAGAGCTGGACGATGCCCGCGCTGCGTTGGAACTGCAGCTCGAGGGTATGCGGGCCGAGCTGGAGGAAGTCGAGACCACGCGGCTCGATCTCACCAGGTCACTCGAACGCCGTGACGCCGATCTGGCGGCCGCGCAGTCGCTGCTGGACGGCGAGTCGTCGGCGCGAGCGAATCTTGACCGCCAACGCGAGCAAACGGCCGGGGACCTCGCCGACGCGCGACGGAAACTCGAACTGGCCCAGGCCGAGGTCGCACACGCCCACAAGGAACACGAACAACTTTCCAGCGAACTGCGGACCGCGCGCAGCACGCTGGAGTCGCTGCGCCGCGACCGCGAACTCGTCTTCACGCAACTGGAGAGCCGCGCGGCGGAAGTAACTCGATTGACGGCCAATCTCGATACGGCCCGCGAAACGATTGCGGCACTCGAACGTCAATGCGGGGCGTATGCGTCGCAGGTCGAGGCCTTGACTGAGCGCATGGATCTTTCGCAGCAGGACGCCGAACGCGCGCACGCCGCGGAGTTGCAATCGGCATCGGCCGAACGCCTCGAGATCGAGAACGCCTTGCGCGAGCGGGAGAACAAGGCGGACGCGATCGAACGCGAAGCGCGGAGCTTCGAAACCAAGGCTCGCGAACTGGAATCAAACGTCGCGGACTTGCAAAGGGAACTCGGGACCGCCAACAGCGAATTGAAGAGGGTACGGGCGGAATTCGATGCGTACAAAGAAGAAATCAGCGAGCAACAGGCAGCGGACGCCGCGTACGAATCCGACCATGATTTGAACGACGAACGCGATTCGCTTGGGAAAGCGCTCGCGGAGGCGCAGGAACGCATGCGCAAACTAGAGCGTGAACTTGGCGAGGCGAAGGACCTCAATTCCGCGCACGTGTTCGACAATGGCAGCCTGGGGGGATTGGCCGAAACGACGGAAGACTCGGACGACATCGATTTTGACT
>JBGTJY010000913.1:0-2746 GCA_041744855.1 Candidatus Hydrogenedentales bacterium | reverse complement strand
GCGCGTGACGCCGCTGGCGTCCCCGGGACGGAGCGCGCTCGACGATACGCAACTCGATGCGTTGCGCCAGGGCGATCTCGTCACGGCTTTCGGTGGGGAATTCGAGCGGCTGACCTTGCAACGTCCGCTGGGTTTGCCGGGCGGGCGCATGGCATTGCTGGACCGCATCGTGGAACTCGACACCAGGGGCGGCAAGTTCGGCTTGGGCGTTATTCGATCGGAAATGGATATCTATCCCGACGATTGGTTTTTGACGTGCCATTTTATCGACGACCGCGTGATGCCCGGCACGCTGATGTACGAGTGCGCGCTGCATACGTTGCGCGTGTTCATGATGCGTTTCGGTTGGGTGGGCGAAACAGGCCGATGTGTGTATGAACCGGTTATAGGCGTCAATAACCGGCTGAAATGCCGCGGTCAGGTGACCGAGACAACCGAGAAGGTGCAGTACGAACTGACGATCAAAGAACTTGGATACAATCCCGCGCCGTATGCGATCGCCGACGCGCTGATGTACGCCGACGGACGGGCCGTGGTGTCAGTGACCGATGTTGCGTTGCAACTCAGCGGCGCGACGGAAGACGAAATCGCACGGGTCTGGATGCGCGCCGTGCCATCCGATGGCCGCGGGATTTCCCGGCCGTCGACCGACATTGTGATGGATCGCGAGAGGATCCTCGCGTTTGCGATTGGGAAGCCTTCGGACGCGTTTGGCGAACGGTACCGATGCTTCGACGAAGAGCGCATCATCGCGCGGCTGCCTGGGCCGCCGTATATGTTCATGGACCGCGTAGTGCACGCGGACGCTGCTCCGTTCGAGATGCGCGCGGGCGGCGAGATCGTTGCCGAGTATGACGTGCCGCCGGACGCGTGGTATTTCGATGCGGGCGGACAGGAGACCATGCCATTCTCGGTCTTGCTCGAGATAGCCTTGCAACCCTGCGGCTGGTTTGCCGCGTACATGGGCTCGGCGTTGACGAGCAACAGCCGCCTGCAATTCCGCAATCTCGGCGGCGAGGCGCAACAATTCCTCGACGTCCCGCGAAACATCGGAACCTTGACGACGCGCGTGAAGTGCACGCGCGTGGCGAATTCCGGCGGGATGATTATTCAGCACTACGATTTCGACGTGCACGCTGGATCCGAGCGCGTGTATCAGGGGACGACGTACTTCGGTTATTTCTCACCCGCAGCGCTCGCCGATCAAGTCGGTATTCGCGACGCGAAGGCCTACCAACCGGCTGCGCGCGAACTGAGCGTCAGCGCGCCGCATCCGTATCCGCACCGCGCGCCATTCGCCGGGGATCGCATGCGCATGATCGACACGATTGAAGTCTTCGATCCCGCAGGCGGCCCGGCGCATCTCGGCTTTATCCGCGGCGGCATCGACGTCAATCCCGCCGCCTGGTTTTTCAAGGCGCACTTTCATCAGGATCCGGTTTGGCCCGGTTCCCTCGGCATCGAAAGCTTCCTGCAACTGCTGAGCTACGCCGGCTACGAACGTTGGAACTCCGGTGCGCCGGTGCAGTTCGTTCCGTGGTCACCAGGCCAAACGCATCGGTGGACGTATCGCGGCCAGGTCATTCCCAAAGATCGGCGCGTGACCGTTGACGCTTGGATCACGCGCGTCGACGACGAACGCCACCTCCTCGTGGGCGACGGCTTTCTCTCCGTTGACGGCCGCACCATTTATCACATGAACGACTTCGCCATCCGGTTTGCCTGACTTGCACGCTTCTGTGTGCTGTCGATACGCTCTTGGAAGTCGTAAGGGGGAAAGCGCATGAAAACGATCTCCGTGTTGTGCGCCGTGTGCGTCTGCATCGGCTGCACGAGTTCCGCGCCCGATATGCCCACGGCGAATTCGCAAAAGAGCAACCTCACGCCTGGCATGGTCAACGCATCGGTGAAAGAAGGCGCGACAAACCAGACCGACGTTCTGCACGTTTTTGGCGCGCCGAACATCGTCACGAAGGACACCAACGGGAAAGAAGTCTGGACCTATGACGTGCAATCGACCGCGTACACCTCTGCGTCCACCTCGAGCGCAGGCGGCGCGGGACTCGGCGTCGGCGCTGGCGGTCGAACCAACTCGGCGCTTATCGGCGGCGGTGTTGCCGGGGGCGGCGGGAAGAGCAAGGACACGAACGTCGGCCAAACGACCAGTTCCACCTTCACGCTGATGATCACGTTTCGCGACGACGGCATCGTCGATTCCTACCGCATGATGTCGACCTCGTTCTAAATGCGTCCCGTGTTCCGATTCATCGTCGCCGTTGTCGTTACGGCTTGCGCGATCGGCTGCCAGACCGGATCGAAGTCGAGCACGCCGCCCGAACTCTCCGCGCGCCAACGCGAGGCCATGCAGACGCGTATCCTCGATAGCGAGTACGATCAAGTGTACGGCGCGGTCATCTCGATTTTGCAGGACGAAGGCTGGCGTCTCGAGCAGGTCGACAAGGATAGCGGCGTGATTCAGGCCGCATCGCTCAAGTATCAAGACAACGTCGGCCCGCGCGAGGATCATCTGCGGGGCGACAAGAAATTCCAGAAATACCTCGAGCAACAGATCAAACACGGCAACCCGCCGGTGTGGACGCGTTGGCGCGAGCTGACCGCGCGAGTGGAGCCGTGGGGCGACGGACGCACGCGCGTCCGCGTCACGATCGTGAAGCTCGGGTCCATTTCGCCCATCGACGCCTAGGAGTCACCATTGAGGTCTCTGGTCCTAATCGCAGTCTGCGCC
>JBGTJY010000912.1:0-11505 GCA_041744855.1 Candidatus Hydrogenedentales bacterium | reverse complement strand
GCAATTTCGAGGATTGGATACTTACGGCGATCCTCACGGATTTCTAGAAGAGCCAAAAGGCGCAGCTCGAATCGGACGTGGCACGCGTCGGCGAGATGACGGCATCGTTCATTGCCGGCGAGGATTGGGAATTCACCGTCGGCCAATTGGCGCGGATGGAGAAGGTAACGAAGGACGACGTCATCCGCGTGGCCAAGGATTATTTCGGCGGCAACTACGTCGCGGGCTATCGCATCGACGAGCAACACGAGTTGCCGTCGATCGAGAAACCGCAAATCGATCCGGTGCAAATCGATCCGCGGCGGCAGTCCGCGTTCGCGAAGCACGTGCTCGAACTCCCGTACGGGGAGATGGAACCGGTATTCGTCGATCCGGAGAAGGACTACCAAATCGTCGAACGGCCGGGCGTCAAGATTTACTATTCGCGCAATCCGCTGAACGATCTGTTTTCGTTCGCGATCAACGTCGAGATTGGCAATCAAGAAGACAATACAATTGCCATCGCCACGCGTCTGCTCGACAAATCAGGCGCGGGCGAATTGAGCGCCGAGGACCTCAAGAAGGAGTGGTACAAGCTCGGCTGCGACTACGGCGTCGGCGCGGGGGACGACGAATCGTTCATCAGCGTGTCGGGTCTCGACGAGAATTTTGCGCCCGCGATGCGCTTGCTCGCGAAGGTTGTGAAAGAACCCACGGCCGATGCAGCGACGCTGGATGAACTTACGAACATCATCCTGCAACAGCGCGCGGACTCGGAGAAAGACCCCGGCGTCATCGGGGCCGCCCTGGGCGAGTATATGCGGCACGGCGACGAATCGTATTACTTGCGGATGCTGCCTTCTGAGAAGGTCAAGCAGGTCACCGTGGCCGAGCTTCACGACGCGATCGGCAAGTTACTCGGATACAAACGGGTCATCACGTACACTGGCTCGCTTCCGATCGAGGATGTGCTGGCTGTGATCGACGAAACGTTTCCGGTCACAGGCGAATTGAAGGACCCGCCGCCGTATCGTTTCCTCCGTGCTCGCCAGCCTGAAGCTACCGAAATCTTTTTCTTCGACAAGGAGATGGCGCAGGCGCAAGTGCGGATCGAATTCCCTGACGGCGTATTCGACGAATCCAAAGACACGGGTGTGCAGTTGTACAACAGCTACTTCGCGGGCGGGATGTCGGGGATCGTGTTTCAGGAGTTACGCGAAGCGCGCGCGCTGGCCTACAGCGCCTCCGCGCGGTATGCACAAGGCGGCCGCGCGAACGACGAGAACCTCATGATCGGCTCGATCGGTTGCCAGGCGGATAAGACGCCGGAAGTAGTCGAGGCGTTTCTCGACCTCTTCGACAACCTGCCGGAATCGCCGGAACGATTCCGCGAGGCGATCAACAGCATCCGCAACCGGTATCAGACCTCGACAATTGGATTCCGCGGCGTCATTGGCGCGGTGCGCTCCTGGGAACAATTGGGCCTGGAGGTCGATCCGCGGAAGCACCGGTACGAATCGATCTCGAACGCGGACCTTGCGCAACTCATGGAATTCCACGCAAGCCACATCAAGGGACGTCCGAAACTGATCTCGATCGTGGGCGATGCTTCGAAGATCGACATGGAACGCCTGGCGAAGTCGGGCACGATCACCAAGATTTCGACGGACCAGATATTCGTGGACTAGGTCGGGAGTTCCGTCGCCCCTGGTACCGCCGGTTTCTAAGCGGCGCGTGTGTCTTGGTTCGAGGCGAAGTCACTCGCCGGTTAGAAACCGGCGCTACCAGGTTGCGTTCGAAAAGATGATGAGCGAGCTCAATCGAACACGAGAATCGTGTTCAGGATGGCGCCCGTTACTGAGAAGATGCGGCCGAGGAGTCCCAACGAGGGATCCAGCAAGGCGAGGAAGGCGCCTAGAAAAATGTCGAGCAGGTGTGTAAGGACAAAAATGGTCTGCGCAACTGGATCGGGCATTTGCTGTGCTACCCCAGACATTTTGGGACGCCTGGACTCACCCGTCCAGGCTGGTGCGAACTGCGTATATTGTGCCACAGAACGCGCGGTCCGCGCGAATCGAAATGGCTCTGGAAGCGGCCCGCTTGCTTCTGTAGAATATCGATTTGGCGCGTTGCATGTAGGTGTTTGATCGGCGCCAATCATCTTGAAATCCAAAACCCTGAAGGACGCCACCGATGAAATTAGTTCGTGCGTTTGCCCGTTCCACCCGTAGCTGGCTTCCCTCGGCCAGCACGGTCGCTCTTCTCGCTGTGCTCGGCGCATGCACACCAGCGGAGGAGACTCCGCCGCCCGCCGACAACGGGATGGAGATTAATCTGCCGGCGTCGGCCATCCCGCCCGCGCAGCCAGAGGCTGCGGCGGAAACGCCCGCGGAAACACCGGCGGACGCGCATGACCATTCCGATCCGGCGCATCAGCATGCGGAACCCGAAGCCGCGGCGGAAACCCCGGCGGACGCGCATGACCACTCCGATCCCGCGCATCAGCACGCGGAACCCGAAGCCGCGGAGCCTGCTCCCGCGACGCCGGAACAAGGAACAGCGGCTGCGGGCGGCGTCACCGGCATGATTAAGTTCAGCGGCGAACGTCCAGCGCGCGTTACACTTCAGACCCGGGCGGACCCGAAATGCCAGGCCATGCACAAGGATGAGCCTCTGCTCTCGGACAACGAGATCGTCGGCGAGAACGGCGAACTTGCGAACGTGTTCGTGTACGTGACGAATCCACCCGAAGGCGAGTATGGCCCGGCGAGCGAACCGTTCGTCCTCGACCAAAAGGGTTGCCGCTACGAACCGCACGTGTTTGGCGTAGTCGCCGGAACGGAAGTCGAGGCGCACAACAACGACGATACGCTGCATAATGTCCGCAGCTTCGCGCGTATTAACGCGCCGTTCAATCTTGGCCAGCCAGCGGGTTCCGCGCCGCGCAAATCGAAGAAGCCGTACACGAAGGCCGAGAACGCCATCAAGATTAAATGCGACGTTCACCCGTGGATGCTCTCCCACATGTTCGTGATGGATCATCCGTATTTCGGCGTTTCCGGCACGGACGGCAAGTACACAATCGCCGGTCTGCCCGCGGGCGAATACGATGTGACCGCGTGGCACGAGGTTTACGGCGAGCAGGACGGGAAATTAACGGTTGCAGCCGATGGAACGGGTACGGTGGACTTCACGTTCGAAAAGAAGTAACACGGCCGATCGAAAAGCGATGACTCCCGCACGTTGGTCCGCCACGTGCGGGAGTCTTATTTTGTCGTTGGTCGTGCTGTGGTCGAGTACCGCCGGCTCGCAAGAACCACGCGATCCAGAAGCCGCGGCGGCGCTCGGCAAGCGCCTGTTTCATGAATTGCGGCTGTCGAATCCCGGCGCCCGATTCGACGCGAGCTGCCGTTCGTGTCACATCCCCCCCGGCTCGCCTGAGGGCCTGACATACTACGCGGACGTGCTGCCGCTGAGCCTGCTTCCGTCCAGCGCGCGCGGCGTGAAATTGACGGCCCCGCGTAACACGCCAACGCTCGCGGACAGCGCCTCGCAAGCGTTCTTTTTCTGGGACGGACGGGCCGCGAAACTCGAGGAGGCGATCCTCCAAGAACTGACCAGCACGCACATGGGCTGGCTGCCACACGAACGCGAGGCCGCGCTGAATGAAATTCACAACATGATGATTTGGGACACGGGGGTCGAGGCCAACGCGAGCGGGACGTACAGTGAAGAATTCGATCGGGCCTACGGCGTGGAGTTGGAATCGCTCGAACGCGATGCGGTTATCGAGTTGTCGGCAAAGACACTCGCGGACTACATCCGCGCGATCGAAACGCCGAAGGACGCTCCGTATGACCTATTCGTCGCCGCTAACGATTTGCCGAGCGAACCGGGTCAATCCGTATCCTCAGAAGATTTTGCCGCGCGTATGATGGAACTAATCGAGAAAAAACAGGCGGATGGAACTCTGAAGACTACTGAAGATTTCAACGCGAACGCGGTGCGAGGCATGACCGTGTTTTACGGCAAGGGCCGCTGCGCGGTTTGTCACGTGCCGCCGCTTTTCCGGGACGACGCTTTCCACAACACCGGGTCAGCACAACTGGAGTATGACGCGATTCATGGAGGTGGAAGTTTCGCTGCGCGAGTGCCAGACGATGGGGCAGAACCGCGTCGCGCTTCGGCGGACGACAAGTCAAAAGTGGATTGGGGGCGCTGGCATGTGACGCGTGCCGAGTCCGATCTGGCGGCATTTAGGACTCCCGGCTTGCGGACCCTCAGGCTTTCCGATCCGTATCTGCACAATGGATCTTACGCCGATCTGCGGGATGTGATTGATCAGAAAATAGAGGCGGGTCGTCTAGCTAAGCAGGGCGAACTGCGTGGTTCCGATCCAATCCTCGCGGAAATGGATTTGGATGAATCCGATATTGCGGCGATTTTGGAATTTCTGGAAACTTTGAACTCGGTTCCTTAGGCGATCGTCGTGATCGCTCCGTCCCCGGACGCGGAGGACCGCGTCCCTCCCGGGTTCCGAGGTTTACCCGCGTCCCTCCCGGGTTTGGATGGCGCAACCTTTATTCGGGAATGAAGGTCCAATCGGGCGGAACACGATGGAGGAAGAATCATGTTGCTCGCCCGTTCGTTCGCGGTAGCCACGTTTTGCTTCGCGGGAGTTGTGGCTGCGCAGGAGGACTATAGCGCCACGGTCAGGGTCGTGAATCGCGAGGGTACGGCGCTGGCGGGGCAGGAGTATCGGCTAATGATGCAGTCGCCGCCGGGCCTTTTTCGCACGGTCGTCAAAGGCGAACTCTCGGCGGATGGCGTGTTCCGTGTCGAAGGATTGAAAGGCGGCGAAGAGCCGGTGATGTACGAAGTGCGAATCGGGGAATCGGGCGAAGCGATCGGATACGTCATTGTGGGGGGTAGCGAGCGCCACCAGGACGTCGAAATCATGGTTCCACCGTCGGTGGGTGAAGTCGCGCCGGACATCACGTTCACGGAACTCTTCACGGGCGAGAAGGCGAGGTTGTCCGACTTCCGCGGGCAGGTCGTGTTGCTCGATTTTTGGGCGTCGTGGTGTCCGCCGTGTCAGAAGCCGATGGGTGACAATCAGGCGGCGATGGTCGCGCACAAGGATGCGTGGCGAGATAAGGCGACAATTCTCGCGCTCAGCATCGACGACACGCCGGAAATCGCGCGGGAGCACATCGAGAAAAATGGGTGGACGGCGATTCGCAATTACTTCAGTTCGGAAGGCGGGGCGGCGTGGGAGTCCGATGCGGTGAAGATGTATGGCGTCCTCGGCATTCCAACGGCGTTTCTGATTGATCGCGACGGGAAAATCGCCTGGCAAGGCAACCCAGGGCATGCTGACGTTGTGGAACTGATCGACGCGGAATTCGCCAAGGCGCGCTAGATCAGTTTTCGAATGTGGTGTCGTCTTTTTCAAGTCATTCCTGCGCAGGGGCCTTCCAAAAAGTCGCCAAGGCGGTTATTTGTAGCGCTGCTTTTTAAGCGGCGTGTAGTAATCGTCTGCAACATCAGCAGATCGCGCCGCTTGAAAAGCAGCGCTACAAATGAGAGCGCGTCACTTCCACGAAGTTGCGTGACTTTTTGGAGGCGCCCCTGCGCAGGAATGGCGTCGAGGGGTCATCCTTTCTTGCGCGGGACGACGTTTCAAGCGTGAATCGCTCTAGGCGCGTCAGTCTGTAATGGCGTGGTAGCAGATCGCTCGTCCGACAACTGATCGAGACATTTCAGAATGCGCGGCAGCGATTCTTCGCAGAGGCGCAATTTCGATTCGCGGATCAGTTCCCGACCCAGTGCCAGCGCGTATGTCTCAACTGTCCGGGTCAAGCGTGACCATCCTTTCCACCACTTCCGCGACCAACTTTGACACGGCGTCGCTCATGGCCGCGGCGAATCCGGTTGGGTCGTTGGTTTCGAGCGGGGCATCGGCGGAAACCGTATCGAACCACTCGACGCTATCGCCCGCACGGTTCCTCAGTTCCATGCGCACTTCGCAGACGGCGCGCCAGGGCCCTTCGGAGCGCACGGCGTCGAATCGCCGAAGCTGGCCGCTCAGGATGTATTGCGGGCGCATCACGTCGTGCGCGTAGCCCACATCGGCGTAACGCCCGGATCGGGCTAGGCCGTCGACTATTGCGCGCGTGACCGACTCTCGCGGCAGTTCCGCCCACTGATGAAAGTTGTCGTAAGAAACCGCGAAACCATCATCGCGATAGACCATCCGCTGCTTGTAGTACTGTGCATACTCCAGCGGACGCACGCCAATGGTCTCGGCCGTCGGGGTCGCCTCGGGAACCTCGATTTCCGCTTCGATCGCGTAATATCGAATGGGGACGAATTCGCTCGGCGTGAGACATCCACTCAGGGCGAGCGCGATCACCGCGAATGCCCGGCCAAAATCACCCTTAGAAGGGGGCCGGTTTTTCACAGTAGAGCCTGGGGGGATGTTCAGCCGGGGCACTACTGGGGTTCCTTCGTCGTAGGCGCTTTCGGCTTGCCGCGGCCGCGGATGATCGAGCTCGGATTCTCCTGAATCTCCGAAACAGTCGCGCTGATTACGTTGAGCGCCTCGGTCGCGGAGTTCAGCGTTTCCCGCAACGAATACTCCATGTTGTCGATGTCGTGGGTCACCGATTCGGCGGCGCCATCGACTCGACTGAGCGTTGCGTTCAAATTCTCCGCGAGCGACGCGAATTCCGTGAGCGCAGTCTCGAGGTCAGCTTGCGCTTTCGCCAAATCCACGGGCGCGAGCTTGGCCTGCACGTCCTCGATCAATTCTTTCGCGCTCTCGGCGGTCTTGCCGACGTCGTCGGCGACCCACTCGATATCCTTCGCGACATCCGTATACGCCTCGAGCGCGGTCTGCACCGTCTGTTTGAGGTCGGTCATCGTGGATTCGGTGCTCGCGAGAAATTTCCGGCTGTCGGACGCGAGTCCCGTGGCTTCGGCTAACAAGCCGGACAACGCGCCCTCCTCCATGCCGTTCAATGACTCGCTTAATTGTTCCGCGGCTTCCCCAACCGACGTCAGCACGCCTTCCAATTGTCCGATGGAACTTTGGAAGGCTTTGGTGAATCCGACGAGGAAAGAGCTCTCGGCGGGAATCAGCGTGCCTTCGGGAAGGGGAGGACTACTCGGGTCCCCACCTTCGAGATGGACAGCCATAGTCCCCGCGGCGAGACTCAAGGTTGAGAGACTCGCGACGACCCCCTCGCGCAGCGTCACTTTTTGGTTATCGACCCGGATTTCCACCTTCGCCTTTCCGTCGGTGTCCACGTAGATATTCTGCACGGAGCCGACAGGCACACCGAGGTATTCGACGAGGCCGCCCGCGCCCAAGCCGAGGACGGAGTCGTTGAACACGAGGTAGTAGGTCGTGTACGGCTCCGTAGTCGCGCCCATCATGAACGCGATGCCGCCCGCGATGAGGCCGAAGCCCACCAGCAGGAAGATGCCTACCTTCGTCTTTTGTGCCTTAGTTGCCAATGTATCTACCTTAATGTGGCACGGGCTTCCAGCCCGTGCGCCCGCGCGAATATCGCTTCCTCATTTACCACCCAGTGCGCCTACCCGTTTCGCTGTGAGATCGATTCATCCGGCCGCCGTTCGAAAAACTGGCGCGTCCGTTCCACTTCCGAGTGTTCCGCCTCGTCCAAGGTTCCGCTGAATATGACGCGTCCGCGGTCCAACATCAAGACGCGATCGGCGACCTTTCGGATTGATTCGAGTTCGTGTGTCACGATAATGACGGTAATTCCTAGCAATTCGCGCATATCGAGGATGAGTTCGTCCAGTCCGGCCGCCATGATGGGGTCGAGACCGGCGGAGGGCTCATCGAAGTAGACGATGGGCGGATCGAGTGCGATGGCGCGCGCGAGGCCGGCCCGCTTGCGCATACCGCCGGAAAGCTGCGCCGGCAGAAGGTCCTTGGATTGATCCAGCCCGACCAGGCTCAGTTTCAGCCGCACCGTCGCATCGATGATCCGCGGGTCCATGTCGCCATATTCGCGCAGGGGCAGGGCCACATTCTCGCCGACGGTCATCGAGTTGAAGAGCCCGCTCGACTGGAACGCGATCCCGATCGACCGCTGTATATTCGATAGCTCGTCTTCTTCCACTTTCGTTATATCCACGTCGCGGTAAAAAATCTCCCCGGAAACGGGCTTTAATAGGCCGCACATGGCTTTTAGCAGGGTGGATTTGCCGCAGCCGCTTCCCCCGATGATCACGAATATTTCGCTGGGCGCGACGCTGAAGGAGACATCCTCCAATACGGACTTTTCGCCGTAGCTCACATATAGATTTCGCACGTCGAGCAGCGACTGCGCGGCGGACGGCGGTTCGGGTTGAGAATCAGAGTACATAGTAAAAGAGCGCCGCGAAGACCATATCGATGGTAATGATTGCGAAGATGTCCCACACGACGGCGCGGGTCGTCATCAATCCCACGCCGCGCGAGCCGCCTTGCACTCGCAGCCCGTTGTGGCAGCCGATCATCACGATCGTGACCGCAAACAACAGGCCTTTTGTCATCCCCTGAATCGCGTCGGAGAATTCGGCCGCGCCCATCAATTCCCGCCGCCATGCCTCAAAATCGATGTCCAACGCGAAGACGCCCCAGACCGTCCCCCCCGCGACGCCCGCTACCATGCCCAACGCGATCAGGCACGGCATCACTATGAGCATCGCGATTAACTTGGGCGTTACGAGAAACTGGGCGACGTTCAGACCCATGCCGCGCAGCGCGTCGATTTCCTCCTGCACTTTCATTGTGGCGATTTCGGCGGCGATGGCGGCGCCGGTCCGCGCCGATACCACGATGGCGGTCATTACCGCTGCGAGTTCACGTGCGAATGCAATCACCACGAGGTCCGCCACGAAAATCTGCGCGCCAAAGGCTTCGAGCTGCGCGGACGACAACATCGCAATGATCAGCCCGAGGAGGAAATTCATCAGCACGTTGATGCGGATCGCGCGCACGCCCATCTCGTGCAGCTCGTCCACCACCAGCGCCCAGCGAATGCGTTTCCCGTCGAACGGCCCGATGACAGTCCAGTAGATCGCGTCGACTGTCAGTTCGCCGATCTCGCGGGCCTCGGCCACGACTTTAAGCGCGGACCCGCCGAGTCGCGTGAAAAAACCGTCCGGTTCGCGATCTTTGGGTTCCACCGCGGCGAGGCCGGGCCGAATCATTTCCATGAAACGTTCGACGCGGTCCGACGCGCCCTCGTATTCGAGTTTGGCGTCGCGCGCGTGCAGCTCCGTGGCCAATTCCATCAGCCAGGCGCCGCCGCGCGAGTCCATCGTTTTGGTCTGCGAAAGGTCGATGACAACCTTTCCTCCACGCTCGACGTCATTGGCTTCCAACGACTCGAACAGGGCGCGGCCGGAATCTTCGTCCAACGATTCCGGTGCATTCAAACGCGTTGCACCGTTGTTCATGAGGCGTCCTGCGCCAGCTTATCGAAGTCGTCTTCGGAAATGACTTGCACGCCAAGCTCCTGCGCCTTCGTCAACTTCGAGCCCGCGTTTTCGCCGGCGACGAGATAGTCCGTCTTCTTGCTCACGCTACTCGCCGCTTTGCCGCCGAGCGCCTTAATTCGATCGTGAATCTCGTCGCGCGTGAATCGCTGTAGCGTGCCTGTCACTACGAACGTTTTGCCTTCGAGGGCGTTGCCGTCCTGTTGGGGCGCGCGCGCGCGCGCTTCCATCCGTACGCCGTGATCGCGCAGCCGTTTAATGAGTTCGCGATTTTCCGGGGTCTCGAAGAAGTCGTGGATCGCTTCCGCGACGATTCCCCCGACCTCGGGCGCGGCCTGCAATTCGTCGACGGTCGCCGACATCACGGCGTCGATCGATCCGAAGTGCTCCGCCAACATGTCGGCAATGTGCTCGCCGACGTGACGAATGCCGAGCGCGTTCAGCAATCGATTCAGCGGCTGCGCCTTACTATTCTCAAGTCCCTCGATCAAGTTCGCCGCGGATTTTGTCGCCATGCGATCCAGGTCAGAGACCTGATCCACATTCAGGTCGTACAAATCCGCCGGACCCTTCACCATGCCTTTTGACACGAGTTGGTCAATCAGCGCTGGGCCCAACCCTTCGATATCCATCGCGCGACGGCTTGCGAAGTATTCTAGGCGTTCACGAACCTGTGCCGGACATTCGACGTTCAGGCAGCGCAGAAAAACGCCTTCCGGGTCTTTGTGAACTTCGGTGCCGCATTCTGGA
Source organism: Candidatus Hydrogenedentales bacterium (assembly GCA_041744855.1). Taxonomy (GTDB): domain Bacteria; phylum Hydrogenedentota; class Hydrogenedentia; order Hydrogenedentales; genus JBGTJY01. The sequence goes on along the minus strand of JBGTJY010000912.1, from coordinate 1,260 downwards.
CATGCCGCAGGAATTGGAAAAGACTTCGCGTTTTTTGGCCGCGACTCCGGCACGAATCGCAGCACTTGCGGGATAATTTCGCCTGCCTTCTGGACTTCCACGGTGTCGCCGACGCGCAGGTCTTTCCGCGCGAGGTCGTCGAAGTTGTACAGGCTCGCGCGTTTCACGGTTGTCCCTGCGAGTTGCACCGGTTCCAACTCCGCGACGGGCGTCAATGCGCCGGACTTTCCGACTTGGATCGAGATCGCTTTCAACTTCGTTCGTGCGACTTCCGCCGGAAATTTGTACGCGATTATCCATCGCGGCGATTTTGAGGTCGTGCCCAGACGCCGCCGATGCGCCAGCAAATCGACCTTCACGACCATCCCGTCGGTCTGGTAGGGGAGCGATGCGCGCTCGGACCGCCAGCGGTCGCAGTACGCGAGGACTTCGTCGACCGACTCGCAGTACGCGCGGTCTTTGTTCACCGGCAGACCGAACTTCGATAATGCGGCCAGGGTCTCGCGATGCGATTGCGCTGCGAAATCACCGGACGGCGCGATGTCGTAGCAGTACATCATGAGCTTTCGTTGCGCGACGAGCTTCGGGTCGAGTTGCTTCAGCGTGCCCGCGGTGGTGTTGCGCGGATTGGCGTAGGGCGGTTCGCCGGCCTTCTCGCGCAGTTTGTTGATGCGCGCAAGCTCGGCGTCGGGCATGAAGATTTCGCCGCGCACCTCCAACAGCGCGGGCGGATTGCCGAAAAGTCGCAGCGGCGCGGAACGGACTGTGCGCACGTTCGCGGTCACGTCGTCGCCCCGCACACCATCGCCGCGGGTCGCGGCTTGCGCTAGCACGCCGTCGACATATTGCAGCGAAATGGCGACGCCGTCGAGCTTCAATTCGACTACGTAGCTGGGCACGTCGCCCTCCAGGCCTTTCCGCACACGCTGATCGAATGCACGCAGTTCCTCGGGGCTGTAGGTGTTGTCGATCGAGAGCATCGGCACGAGGTGCTCGACCGTGGCGAATCCATCGATCGGGGCGCCGCCGACGCGTTGCGTTGGCGAATCGGGCGTCAATAGCGATGGATGTTCCGCCTCGATCGCTTCGAGCTCTTTGAGGAGCGCGTCAAACTCGGGATCGGAAATAACCGGCGCGGCCTCGACGTGATACCGTTGATTGTGAAGGTCAATCTCGCGCCGCAGTTCTTCCGCGCGGGCAATCACACTCTTCGGAATTGAAGGATTCTTCGCAGCCATGCGCGGCATTATATCCAATCAC